>JBEKHU010000124.1:0-7566 GCA_050012115.1 Bryobacteraceae bacterium
CGCGGTGCTGATCGCCGTGCCGGACTTCTGGCACGCGCTGATCGGGATCGAGGCGGCTCGCAATGGCAAAGACATGTACTACTAGAAGCCGATGGGACTGACCTTCGCGGACGCCAGAGCCATGCGCGACGCGGTGCGGCGGTACGGAGTGGTTTTTCAATTCGGTACCCAACAGCGCTCCAGCCAGCAGTACCGCTATACCTGCGAGCTAGTCAGGAACGGACGCATCGGCGAACTTCAAACCATCGTCATCGCCTCAGCCCAGTATCAACCCGTTCCCACGCAGCCGGTGCAGGCGGTGCCGGAAGGCCTCGATTACGACTTGTGGCTCGGTCCAGCGCCGTGGGCGCCGTATACGCAGCTGCGCTGCACGCGGAACTGGACTCTGATCCACGATTACTCCCTGGGCTGCATCGGCGGCGCCTATGGCATCCATGACGTCGATATCGCGCAGTGGGCGAATGACGCCGATCATAGCGGACCGGTTTCGGCGGAGGGCACGGCCTTCATCCCCCGCGAGGGGTTGTACGATACGCCTCTGACTTATGCGATCGAGCACCACTACGCCAACGGCGTGAAGCTGATGCACCTGGACCTGCAGACGGCGAAGGCCCGCTATCGACAATTCCACTTCGGCGGCATGGCGATGCTGTTCATCGGAACCGAGGGCTGGATCTACGTCAGCCGCGAAGGCATGCGCACGCAGCCTGAGTCGGTGATGCACCAGGTGATCGGTCCCGATGAGAAGAAAGTGGTCTTCAGCAACGATCACCGCAGGAACTTCCTGGAGGCGGTCCGCACGCGGCGCCAGCCCATTTCCCACATCGAGGCGGCGGTGCGCACGGAGACCGTGTGCCAGCAGGCGGACATCGCGATCCGGCTGGGCCGAAAAGTGAGCTGGGATCCGGAGCGCGAAGTGTTCCTCGACGACGAGCAGGCGAATCGCATGCTGGCGCGACCGCTGCGCAGCCCGTGGCGGCTATAGATTCGGGTTTGCGGAGTTGAAAGCAATCAGGTGGAAGGAGTGCCTGGATGATTGAGAAGCGGGAAAGATGCCTGGCCGGGCGGAACAGGAAACCGAGAGCATGCAGGTCCATTCTGCAGGCGGTTCTGTCGCTGGCCGTAGTGGGCGGAGGGGCGGCGCTGGCGGCGCCGGCCGGTCAGCAGGTCGAACAATCCGTGAAAAAGGGCGCCCAGGAGTCCGCAGTGGAAGCGCGCAAGCAACACGAGCTCGGCGCACAGAATCTGCCTCAACTGACGGCCGAAGACCAACACAAGATCGAGAGCTCCATCCCGCAGGCCGCACAGGCGCACCCCAAACGAAAACGGAAACTGCTGGTGGTCACATTGAATATCTGGGAAGGCAGAGAGCGCCGCGGCCATACATCGATTCCGTTCGGCAACCTGGCGATTCAGCGAATGGGCGAGCGGACCGGCGCTTACGAGGCGGTCTTCAGTAACGATATAAATACGTTCCGTCCGGCTAATCTGAAACAGTTCGACGCCATCTGCTTCAACAACACCGGCGGCGTGTTGTTCGAAGATCCGGCGCTCAGGGAATCGCTGCTCAGTTTCGTGCGCAGCGGCAAGGGGTTCATCGGGTTTCATGCGGCCGGGGCGACCTTCGTGCAATATCCCAAATACGATCAGTTCCCGCCCTTTGGCGACATGCTCGGAGGTTACGAGAACGGCGGTCACCCGTGGGGACCGAAGGACGTCATCACGATGAAGGTGGAGGACCCTGTCAGCCCCGTCAACGCGGCCTTCGGCGGACAGAGCTTCGAGATCTCCGACGAGGTGTTCCAGTTCCAGGCGCCGTACTCGCGCGAGAAGCTGCACATCCTGCTGAGCATCGATACCGATCGGACCGACATGAACCCGAAACGGCACTTCCTGCCGGAGCGCGCCAAAGACCACGATTTCGGCATGAGTTGGATCCGCCGCTACGGCGAAGGACGGGTCTTTTATTCCTCGCTGGGCCACAACCCGGAGATCTGGTCGAATCCACCCATCCTCAAACATTTTCTGGCGGGCATCCAGTATGCGCTGGGCGATCTGAAGGCGGATGACAGGCCGAGCGCGGTCGCAGCGAAGCGATGACCACGCGGCGGAGATTCCTGGGCGGTCTGGGCGCGGCTGCGTTTCCCGCCGTTGTGCCGGCTTCCGCTCTGGGCCGCGGTGGCGCGACGCCCCCCGGCGATCGAATTGTCGTGGGTTGTGCCGGCGTGGGCTGGCAGGGGACCAACAATCTGAAGAGCTTCCTGGAATTGCCTGATGCGCGTGTCGTGGCGGTGTGCGACGTCGACAGCGAGCATCTGGACGCCGCTCGGCAGACGGTCAATGACAAGTACGGGAACAAGGATTGTGCCGCTTACCGGCGCGTCGAGGAGCTGCTGGCGCGGCCGGACATCGACGCCGTGTGCCTGTCGCTGCCGGATCATTGGCACGGTCTCGCGTCGGTACTGGCGGCGCGCTGGGGCAAGGACATCTACGGCGAGAAGCCGCTGGCCCACAACTTCGCGGAGGGTGTGGCCATCTGCGATGCGGTGCGGCGTTACGGCCGTGTGTGGCAGACCGGAAGCTGGCAGCGCTCCGTGGCGCAGTTCCGTTACGCCTGCGAGCTCGTGCGCAGCGGGCGGATTGGAAAGGTGCAGCGGGTGGAGGTGGGTTTGCCGGGCGGCCACACGGATTTTGACGGCAAGGCACACCTGGTGGCGCCTGCGCCGCCCCCGCGGTCACTCGATTACGATCGGTGGCTCGGGCCGGCGCCCCTGGCCCCCTATTGTCCGGCGAGGGTGCACAAGACCTGGCGCTGGCATTCCGATTACGGTGGTGGGATGTTGATGGACTGGATCGGGCACCACGTGGATATCGGCCACTGGGGGCTGAACCTGGACCGCGGCGGGCCTTTTGAAGTGGAGGCGCACGGCGAATTCCCGCTCGCGGATGTGTTGTGGGACACGGCGACGAGGTACCGGGTCAGCGCGAGGTATGCCGGCGGCCTGGAAATGCACATTTCCGGCGGGTACGAGGATACGCGCCTGGGCACAAAATGGATCGGAGACGAGGGTTGGCTGTGGGTGGACCGCAACGGCCTGGACGGCGAACCCAAGAGCATTCTGACCTCCAGAATCGGGCCGAATGATGTCCAGTTGCCGCACTCGCAGGGGCATCCGGCGCAGTTCATCGAGTGCGTCAGGACCAGACGGGAAACGCTGACGCCCGCGGATGTGGCGCTGCGGTCGGCAACGCCAGGGTATCTGGGACTGATCTCGATGCGTCTGGGCCGGAGGATCCGCTGGGATCCGGTGAAACAGGAAATCGTAGGGGATCTCGAAGCGGCGCGGTTGATGGAACGGCCGATGCGAAATCCCTGGCACATATAGGCGGAGTCTGGAATGAAGAATCGGCTTTTCGCAGTGTTGGCGCTCGCTGCCGCGGCGACTGTCTTGGCGCAATCTCCCGCAGGCCTGAGTGAGGTCCTCACTCAGGTTGCCAAGTACGAATATGGCCACAGCCGCGCGCCACTGTCTCAGTTGAGTGATCTGGTGCGGGCGTCGCTCGCGTCACCCTCACAAGCCCTGGACTTGGAAGCGGCGCTGGACCGGTTCCTCGACTCCGACGCGACCCGCGATGGCAAGGAAGCAGTCTGCCGTGAGTTGAGCGTGATGGGTTCAGAGCGCTCTGTGCCGGTGCTCGCGCGCCTGCTTGCCCAACCTCCCATGGCGGAAATGGCGCGTTATGCTCTGGACCGAATCGGCGGTCCCGCCGCGGACGCGGCCCTGCTCGACGCGCTGGCGAACGCCAGCGGCAACACGAGAATCGGGATCGTGAACACATTGGGCCGGCATCGGGCGTGGACTGCCGTGGAACAACTGAAGTCGATGCTGGGAAGCACGGATGCGGCCCTGGCCGCGGCGGCGGCAGATGCTCTGGCGAGCATCGCGGATGCTCCCGCTCAGGCGGCATTGGGCGCGGCCCTGGACAAAGCGTCGCCTCAGCAGCGCTCATTTCTGACTGGCGCCCTCCTCCGCTGCGCCGAACGCCTGGCGGAGACCAGTGACCGGCCAGGAGCTCTCGCGATCTATAAACGGCTTTATCAGCCCGGTGAGTCTGAGATGGTGCGGGTGGCGGCACTGCGCGGGCTCGCCGCGATCTCGGGCCCAATTTCAGGTGACGATGCGTTGCCGGTTTTGACCAGGGCGTTGAAGGACGGTAGTCCAACCATACGCGCGGCCGCTATCCGGTCCTTGCTGGCGATCCCAGGTGCGGCCACTACGAATGTGATGGCTGACTCAATGGCGGAGTTGCCTGCCGAAGGCCAGGTCCAGATGCTCGCGGCCCTAGGCGACCGCGGCGATCCCGCCGCACGGCCGGTCTTTGACCAGGCTTTGAAATCGCAGAACCTCGCGGTGCGGATCGAAGCCTTGACAGGTTTGCAGCGGCTCGGCGACGCGTCTTCGGTGATGCCGGTGGCCCAGCGCGCCGCCGCCACAACCGGTGACGAGCAGAGCGCCGCGCGTCAGAGCCTCTATGGTCTGCGTGGCGCCGAGGTCGACCGGGCAGTGGCCGAGTCCATTCCCGGAGCACAGCCCAAAGTCAGGGTTGAGCTAATCCGAGCCGCCGCGGAACGCAATGTCACGCAGGCTGCCGACACGTTGCTGGCGGCGGCGAAGGATGAGAACGCCGCGGTGCGGCGTGAAGCGATTAGGGCGTTGCGGGAGATCGCCGGCCCGGAGCGCGTACCGGCCCTGATCGGTCTTCTGTTGAACGTGCGCGGCGATACCGATCTGACGGAAGCACGGCGCGCTTTATTGTCGGCGGTAAAGCGCTCCTCTCAATCACGCGGGCCTGAGTTGGTTGCGGCATACCGTTCCGCGAGTGATCCTGATAAGAAGAGCGCTCTTCTGTCAGTGATGGGGCAGGCCGGTATCGAGGACACGCTGCCGCTGTTTCGCGAGGTGCTCAAACAAGCTGATGACGAGGCGCGGCGGGCTGCCATCCTTGCTCTTTCGCAATGGCCGGCTGCGGCGCCGGCGGAGGACCTATTGACGGTGGCCGGTCAGCCGGGTAGCGCCGCGCTGCAGATTCTGGCGCTGCGCGGATACATCAAGCTGGTGTCGCTGCCAGGGGATCGCGCGCCATCCGAGACCGCGAAAATGTTGGAGAAGGCATTGCGCATCGCGCGGCAACCCGAGGAGAAACGCGCCATCCTGGCAGCGCTCCAGAAGGCGCCTTCGGAAGAATCGCTCAGGCTTGCGCGAGAGGAACTGAGCGACTCGAGCGTTGCACAGGAAGCGAAAATCGCCGTCACTGCGCTGCAGCAGGCTCTGGGTCAGAAGTAGGTTGAACAGGTGGCCCTGACGAGAACGATACCGGGCATGATCTCGCTGGCGCTGGCCGCGGCGGCTGCCTGCGCGCAGACGCCGGGGCTGGAGCCGTTGCCGTTGTCGCTGCCGAAGCCTTTGTTCGAAGGGACTCCGCAGAACCTCAAAGTGCCGAACCTCGAAAGACCCACCGGCAAAATGCGGCCTGCCTTTCTGGCTCCCTCGGGCACAGTGAACGTCGCTCTGGGAAAACCTGTTTCCAGCAATGCTGCCGAGGCTGCGGTGGGTGAGTTCGACATGCTGACCGATGGGGAGAAGTCGGGCCTGGACGGAACCTACGTGGAACTGCCGCCGGGCATCCAGTCCGTGACCGTCGATCTGAAGGACAGGTGTACGATCTATGCGATTGTCCTATGGCATTTTCATAAACAGGCGCGGGTCTACTTCGATGTCATCGTACAAGTCGCGGACGATCCGGATTTCCTGACCAACGTCCGGACCTTGTTCAACAACGACCACGACAACACGGCGGGGCTGGGCGCCGGCAAGGACCTCAACTACGTGGAGACCGCCGAGGGCCGGTTAATCGACGCCAAAGGCGTGATCGCCCGCTATGTGCGGCTCTGGAGCAATGGAAACAACATCAACGCCCTGAACCATTACGTCGAGGTGGAAGTATACGGCAAGCCGGCCCATTGACGCGCGGAGCCGCGATAGCGGCGCTGGCAATCCTGGCTGGGGCCCTGCGTCTGCCACGCCTCGAACAACGGCCGATGCACGCCGACGAGGCCATCCTCGCGGATAAGTTCGGCACGCTCCTCGCGACCGGCGTCTACGCGTACGACCCGCACGACTATCACGGTCCAATGCTGGCATACTGCACGCTGCTGCCGGCCTGTCTCAGCGGCCGCACGAGTTATGCGCGTCTGGATGAAACGACCTTGCGAATCGTCCCGGCGACTGCAGGGATCCTGCTGGCGCTGTCGCCCTTGCTGTTCACGAGTGTAATTGGGTTCACGGCGGCCTGGATGTCCGCGGCCTTCCTTGCCGTCTCCCCGGCGATGGTCTACTACAGCCGCGATTACATTCCTGAAATGCTCCTGGCGCTGTGGGCCGCCGCCTGGTTGTGGGCGCTGTGGAATGCTCTCCGGCGGCCGGGGCCTGGCGGATGGGCGTTGGCCGGCTGCGTCGCCGGCATGATGCTCGCCACCAAGGAAACGGCGGTACCGGTGCTGGCTAGTTCAGCCGTTGCCTGTGTCGTCGCGTTTCGGCCTCGAGGACTAAGCTGGCGTTCAGCCGGCGCCTTCGCGGCAGCGCTGGCATTGTCCGTTTCGGCCCTGCTCGCTCCGCCGTGGCGCTGGGGCCTATTGGGATCAGCGGCTCGGTCGTACCTTCACCGCGGCGTGACGCCCGGCTGGCATGCCCATCCGTGGCATTACTATCTGGGCTTGCTGACAGGCGCCGCTGGAGGCCCTGGCGAGGCCTTTTTGTTCATTCTCGCGATCGCCGGCTGTGTGATCGCCTTTCGCTCCGACAAGCCTGCGCTACGATTCATCGCCTGGTACGGCATTCTGCTCGCCTGTCTATACTCGGCGCTTCCCTATAAGACGCCCTGGTGCGTCGTCGCCATGTTGTATCCCTGCGCGCTCCTTGCCGCAGTGGCGGCCGAAACGCTCATACGGCTCTGGCGTCCCGCGGCGCTTGCGCTGCTGGCCGCGGTGATGGCTTATTCGGGGTGCCAGGCCTGGCTGGCATCCACCCGCTACTCCAGTGATCCGCGAAACCAGTGGGTCTACGCACAAACTGGAATCGGTGTTTACACGATCCGCGATCGTGTGGCGCAATGCGCGCAGGCCGCCGCGGAAGGGCGCGAGGTGGCGGTGGACATCTACTCCCGCGAGAATCTCTGGCCGCTCCCGTGGTACCTGCGCGGCTATCCAAACGTGCGCTGGTGGCGCGCCGTGCCAACGGACGGCCGTCCCGCGCCCATCCTGCTTGCTTCGCCCTCCATGGAGCCAGAGTTGATCCGAAAGCTCTATGAAAGCCCGCCGCCCGGGGAACGAGCGCTCTACATGCAGATGTTCCCCGAGTACGTCGAACTCCGCCCTGGAGTGGAAATGCGGGGCTATGTTTCGAAGCAACTCTGGGACCGGCTGCAGTAACGCCACTGATCCGCAGCGGCCTGGTGCACCGGGCAATGGGCGGCCTGCCGGGCAACCGCCCTTGACAGGGGGCACCT
>JBEKHU010000125.1:0-7548 GCA_050012115.1 Bryobacteraceae bacterium
AAACGAGCGTCACGGAGAAAGCATCCGTGCTGTGGCCGGTCGTGACGCTGTACGCCTCACCCGGAGCCCAAGGCGTGCCGGGGCCGGGGCAGATCGGCGGGACGCCGGGGCCGTCGCCGAATTCTCCCGGCCCGCTATAAGTCTCATTGCGCCACAGTGGAGAAGCCCACCACTGACCCGATGCATTGGCACCGCCATCATGCGCGGCGACGGTGGCGAAGACAATAGCGGTGCTCGCCGGAACATCCCCGGAGACATTTGTGTTGATCGTAACCGTCGTCGGGGTGACGGCCAGAACGAACGACGTGAAGTAGGGATTCGCTGGAATGTGCGTTCCAATGGCAACCATGCCTGGCACTACGCCAGTCGTGCTGGCAAATGGCAACACCGCCCCACTGGGGGTATCGGCATTGGTTGTCAGCGTCACCGAGTCCACGCTGGTCGTCGTGCTGGGATTCCCAGCCGTGTTCATGATCTCGTAGACCGGCTGACGGGCATGCTGATTGCCCCATACCCCGCTGTTGTTAGAGCAATTGTCCGCCGCAGTGAACATCGCTGGTCCAGTGCCCGTGTTCGAGGCCGGCCCTTCCCTCAAACAGATAGCGGCAGAGTTCCCAATTAAGACGTTATTGCCCCGCTGAAGGTATAGCGACCCGGCTCCCTCTAGGAAATCCTTGCCGTTGCCCCAATCATAGATCAGTGGCCGCGCTTCAAAGGATGCGTACACGCCGCCAGCCGTCCAGTCGCTCCGCATGAAGACGTGGCCATACCCGCCAGCCGGATTGGCCAGATTGCCGAGCACGGTAGGCTCATCGGACCACGACGTTTGGGTAGCGCTCGGGTCCCAGAATAGGAACGGGATAGCTGGATAGCCGCTGGGGTCTAGCTCCCCCGTGGCCGTAAGCTGCTGCTGCACGAATGAGCGGAATTTGTTCTTTAACGGATCGTTTTCCAGATCCGCTAGGTACTGAATCGGGAACAAGTTCATCGCCGATCCGCAATTACTACAAGGGGGGATCGCCTCGCTGTTAAAGATCGAACCCCGCGAAAGCATCGAGATACCGTTCGGTTCGATACTATGCTTGCGGTACTCCAGGCCGAGAATCCATGAAAACGGCTGGGCAGAGTTGTTTATGAGATCATCGCCTCTCGCCGTCAGGTTCGCTGCGAGAGTCAGCGCGACGTTGAAGTTGGCAAGCCCGGCGTACCGCAAGGCGTCCATCATGTTGCCGTTTGGGCCAAACCATCTGGCGGTGTAGGGCTGGTCAATCAGTAAATGGATGTGGTTGCGCCAGTAGTCGTACCAGACCGGGCCGCGAGCATCGTCATTGTAGGCCGCGATCCCGACCAGTCCGAAACCCGCATAGGACGCCCAGTGGTAGTTGCTGGTGGTCGGGCCGAAGGTGCCGCTGTCATGCTGGGTCATCCAGCCCGTAAACAGGTTTCGGCTCCAGGCATCCATCGCGTCGAGAGACTGGGCTTGCAGGGTCGGGTAAGCGGTCGTGATGGCTTGCGGGTAATTGCCGTTCGTCGTAGCCGTGCTGTCAGTCCAGGGGTTCGTGCTCGCACTCCAAGCGGAGCCTCCGGCGGTGAAAGTGTTCTTGACGGCGGTTGATTCCAGGGACGCAAGGCTGTTCAGCGCAGTCGCCACGCTCTGATTGATGAGTGGATGCATCCAGTCATAAAGGATCGCCATCATTGGCATGAACGAGCGAGTCGGATACCCGTTGTCATGCTGCATGTCGTGGTTGTAATTTTGGGCGCTGCCGGTCATGTCTCCGCGATAGTCCAACGCCTGCGCTGGAGCGGCGCACAGCGGCGTCGCCCCGCCCGAATCCACGTCGAGATAATAGCCGTAGTTGTTAGAGCCAATCCCGTGCCACGTCGTCGTGTAAGTCGAAATGTAGTAGGTATTCCCGTTCATCTGGGTTCCAAGGGGACCCATGATATTACTGAAAACGAGGGCAGTGTGCGCGGAGGGCCAATAGCCGTCCATCCCCATGAACACGCGGCCCTGACCCGCAGGACACCCGCTCACTGGCGGCTGGTCGGTAATCAGCGAGCCTGTCCGAATGTTCCCGGTAGCATTGGCTGTCATCGTCACACTGACGTTCGTATTGATGGATTGGACCGTCGTGCCTGCTGGGATGTTCAGGCCAATCAGGTAGTCCCCGACTGTGTAGGTGGAGGTATCTGTGAAGTAGAGAACCGCCGTGCCAGAGTTCGTCTGGGCGCTCGTTGCCGAGTTGTACGCGAACACATCTATGGAGCCGAAATTGTTACCCACGCCGATGTTGCGGCTCATGCCGCCGTCGTAGACACCAGTTACGGCCTGCCACGTCAGCCCCGCCCAGTGGTTCGGGCTTTGTGGCGTCACCCACGCGATCTTTGCCATTGTCGGGGTGGCTTTGTTAAGCAGCTTGATCGCCTGCATCCCAGCCAGAATCCCGTACTGCTGCGGCGTCAGGGAGATGCCGCCCAACGTATAGCTCCAACCGGAGGGCGTTACGTCGCCATCCTTGAGCGTCAGATAGCAGGTTGCAACGGACAGGGAGCGTCCGTAAGCGGCAAGCCCCTCGGCATCGTAGCCGTCTGTCCCGACTCGTGCCCAGTTGGTAATCGTGCCGTCCTCGTCGGGTTCCATACTGGCGTAGATCGGCGGCAGATGGTCCGGCGTGTTCGACGTGTAGGCGATCATGTCGTTGCAGCCTAACTGCCCTTGGCTGCGAAGCGTTGCCCATTCCGTCGTGTTGTGCTGGGCGTTGTACTTCATGGTGCCCGGCGTCGAGGTGTCCCCAATCCGCGCAGAGGTCAGGATCATCGTCGGCTGGGCCAGTGTCGCGCAAGCCGAGAGCAGGAAGAGTGGTAGAGCTTGTTTCATAGAGTTCACACAATGATCGGCGTTAAGGTCACGGCCGCGCTCGCGGCGCCCCCGGCGCCGCAAACGCCGCTGCACGCGCCGAGACCGCTCACTGCTGAGAACGTAGTCATGGCGCTTCCGTTGTTGTACTCAGTCTTAAGCCAGTCTCCAGACCGGGTTGTGCTCGCCACGCGAATCTCATCTAAATCGCCGGGGAAAGCCCATGAATCGTCCGACGTGGCGCCAATGACAAGTACGCAGGTTTGGCTCGTAATCGTCTTGCCGTCGGTCACGGATCGATCGAGCGCCCCGTTAATATAGAGATACATGTTGGTGGCGTCCTGGGAACCCGCCACATGGGTCCATTGACCCGTTGTAATTGTCCCTGTACTCCCCTCGACCGATACGCCACCGGACCCGTCAGAGGTTAATAGAACAATAGTATTTGTGCTGCTCAGCCGCAGGCCATATTGGTAATTATTACTACTCCAGATCCCCTTGGCTAGAATATGTTCATAAACGCTTGTCGTGCTTTGTTTTATCCATGCAGAGATTGTGATTGGTCTGCCAGTGATGTTCAAGGATCCGCCGGAGGGACCACTAAGGTAATGGCTGGAAACAAAGGTCGCGCCGCCGCCAATTTGCGCCGAGGCCTGCGCCGTGACGCTATGATTCATCATCGCATTGTTATTTGCCGAGGAATCGGTGAGATTGAGTGGGGTGCCAAAATGCCACACGCCCGCGGTGTAGGCGTCCCACGCTGCACCCTGCGCCCCACCCTGAAATGTGGCCACGCTGGAATTCCCGTAGAACACGTAAAGCACGGTATCGGCCGCATGAGACAGCGACGTGATCTTGACCCACGCCCACACGACACCGTTCGTTCCATCGTAGGACTCGATTTCCCAGTTCATCGGCGACAGGCCGCTGGAGTCCGTTGTGAAGATCAGATCGGTCGGGACTGTCTGGCCGTTGACCGTCGCCGTGTTTCTGATCTTCCCGTTTGTCGGATCGGCGCTGTATAGCTTGAAAGAAGCGTCGGATAGTTCGATGCCGACCGTGAAGTTTGCCAGGTTTGCCGATCCGCTGACTTTCGTGTGATCAATCGTGATTGTTCCAAAGTTGGCATACGGAGTGGCCGTGGCCCACGCGGGCGTCCAGAGCAGGCCAAGAAAGAGCAGAGTGCGAAGTTTGCGCATGGTTGGCTCCTACTGGTCGCACTCCACGGTGAGGTTTACGAAGGTTGCCGCTGCGACAACCTTCAGATTGATGCCCACAATGTCATTGGCCGCAACCGTAGTCGTCCATCCTGTAAGCGTCGTGGCATGAATCGACGTGCCCGTGCTGATTGCTGGCGTGGCGGATGCGGTAATCGAATTGCCGGAGTTTGGAATTGAGCTGCCAGTCGGCACCTTCCAGATGTCCACCGCCGCGGTTCCCTGGTCCACGCTCATATTCCATGCGCTGATCGTGCAGGCGAATGGGACCGTGAGATAGCCCGTGGCGCCAGCGCTCAGAGCCGCTCCGTTGCCGCTAAAACTGTACCCGAAGGCTCGCGCCGTCGAGACCGTGGAGACCGCCGCGACATTGCCCGTGACTGAGGCTTTTAACAGGCCGGAAGGCAACGCGCCAAGGTTCAGCGCGTTCGCCGGCGCGTTGGTGGTTTGACTCACGACATAGTACGCGTTTGCGTTCGCGCCGCTGCCGCCGCCACCCGCTCCCAGCGATACGGTGGAGCCGTTGATCTGGGCATTCAGCGCATTCGACGTCGAGTTGTACCAGACGTCTCCATTCGTGGGGGTGTTGGGATTGCCGGCCATGGATCCTACGTTCAGCCCCGCCCCAGCCGCGCTCGGCGCAAACGTCTGTTTCGCTGTCCAGGTGTTCGCGTTCGCCACCGATGGCGGCGCATAGCCCAGATCTCCCAGCGAGCCGTCCGCGCTCCACTTAACGCCATTACCAGACCCTCCCAGGGCCGTCGAACGCATCAACATCCAATTGACGCCATTGTAGTCCGTCGTGCGTAGCCAGTGCTGCGCGCTGTCCGCCCACAGCACACGCTGGTTCGTGCTCGGCGTCGCCGGCGGGTTGCCCTCGCTGATGGTGATTTGCGTGCCCCCCGTGCCCGTACTCTGGAAGCCCGCCGCCGTCACCACTCCGCCGCTCACCGAAACGCCAGAGTCCGCCGCCGCCGAGCCGTTGTAACTCAATAGATCATTGGTCGCCGGCGTCCCTGAGAGTGCGAGACCACCCCCGCCGCCGCCGGCCGCCGCAACGGTCAACGTGTTGCCCGATTGCGTGAGCGTCACATTCGCGCCCGCCGCCAGCGTGCCCAGGCTTCCGTCGCCCCGCAAGTACTGCCCGGTCGTGCCAAGCGTCATCAAAGGCTGCTTCGCTTGAAGGGCGTTCCAGAGGTCCGTCTGGTTCGCCAGGGTGCCGCCGATGGTGCCCCAGGTGCCGCCATTGCCGGTCGCTGCGAAGGTCCCGTTGACACACTGGTAAACGCCTGCATTCAAAAGGAATAACAGCTCTCCCGCGGTGCACGAGGTGGGGAGCGTTGAGGCGATGCGCAGGGGCTTTGTAGTCGCCGCCCCCGAGAAATCAACTGCCCCGGTAGGCGTTGCGCCCTGCCAGATGACTGGATTCTGCGCAACCAGCGGCAGCGCCAGGAACAATAGAGTCGGACAACGTCTTATCAGACGCACGATTTTAGACCTCCAGGGGAATCAAACGGCGGCCCCGTAGCCATTGGCCGTTCTGGAGGGACTGTACCACCCGAGGTCAACTCAGATTCCGGCAAGCCCTTTGTTTTCAATCCAACAATTCTGTGACTCGCCTCGAACGCCCATAGATGTCACGGTGGGAAAGTGGGGCGCGTGATCGCAATGAACGCACCGCTGAGCGGATCATTGGGGCGCAGGTGGCCGGTCGCAGAGGGCAGAAAAACGGGGCGCGATTCGACGGGGAATGGGGGTCTCCCAGGAGGCCCTCTAGAGAGGGAAAAGGCGCAGCGATGAGACGGCGAAGAGGCCGCCCCAAACAGCGTGATTCTGCCGTGCCAGTGCAACACGCGGAGAATTCCAATAAGTCCTTTAGAACACCATAGATACACGGTGAAAGTGCAAAAATGCGTACGTTAATGTTTCTAAGTCCTTTGATTGCAACAGATCCACCGTGACGCACGGTGAACCATATTAATGTGGCATGTTAATGTTCATAACTCCAATCATTGCCACAGATCCACCGTGAAGCACGGTGACAATCGCGCAAGTCCTTTAGAACTAAGTACTTACGCGCCTGGTGCGGGCGCATGCGCGGCGCAATACGGCTAAGTCCTTTAGAACACCGTAGTTACACGGAAACGCAAAAAGACGGTGTTTTTACGGTAAAAACACGGTGATTTCACGGTGAAATCGCGATTTGCGCACGGTGAGTCCACGGCGGAGCGGCGGCGGAGCCTATGGAAATTACGGGCCGTGGAAAGCGTGGAAATCCCTAAACGGGATTCCCGACCCTTCCCACCGCCCTTGGAAATCGTCGGACGATTTCCACATTCCCACAGGCCTGAATACGTAAGAAACACTGTCCCGGATTTCCCCTTCCTGGGCCGCTGGAGTGGCTTGGGAAGACAATAATGCGAAAAACACCTCTGATTATTGCAATTGGGTGTACAATTAATGCCGCCCAGAATGGCAAAAGGGGAATCCTCGAAGAAGCGTACGGTGCGGAGTACCTTCGGACAAGCGGAAGAAGCGGTCCACATCGTTGTATAGCGGATGGAACTCAGGCAACGCAAGGAGGTGTCTTGTGCGTGCCTTCCGTCTTCAATTCCTACTTCTGATCGCCGCTGCAGCGATCTACGCCCAGAATAGGCCGCCCACAGCCGAGCCAACGTCGACCAAAGTCGATGGCCACGTGTTTTCGTCCGACGGCAGCGGTATTGGCGGCGCGACGGTGACGATTTCCAGCCCCACGGCGAAACCTCCGAGCCAAACCGCGGCGGCGCCTCCGGGCCAAGCCGCATCGACACCTCTCAGCCAATCCGCGGTGACGCCTCCCGGCCAGTCCACGTACGTCGAGGTGACCTCATCGGGCACGGATGCGGGGAAGTATGGCTTCCCTGACATTTCGGCGGGGACCTACGACATTACGGTGGGGAAAAGCGAGTATCTTCCCCAAACGCGCAAAGCCGTAGTGGTGAATAGCAGTCAGCAGCGGATCGATTTTGTGCTCGAGCCTGCCTGCAGTTCTTGCAGCTCGGGCAGGGTCGAGGCCGGGCGCAGGTGGAATGCCTTGGGAACTCTGTTGGCTGTGCTCCTGTTTCTTGCGAGCATCTGGCTGGTTCGGTGGCACAATATCGCCCAGCCTAACCGCAAGCTCCTGAACGCGGAGGTCGAGAAGCAACGAGCGCGGTTCCAGAACGAGACCGGGAGCGATCTCGCCACAGTGACATACCTCAATGTTCTATTAGAGCTCGCGAAAGCGCCATCGTGGAGCTGGAGATCCTGGGATTCCTGGTGTGATTTTCTTTTCTGGACCAGGGGCCAGGAGATCACCGGCTGGGCGCGGATTCATGAGTTCCAGCGCAACACCATCAAACAGTTACCCGCGGGCTCTCTCGACATGGTTCGCGCTCGTCTGCAGACCGTCGAACTCGAACTGCTCGACATCGATAAGACGCACGCCAA
>JBEKHU010000126.1:0-7512 GCA_050012115.1 Bryobacteraceae bacterium
AAATGTTCAGCCAGCCATCATTGTCGAAATCGAGAAAGGCGGCACCGCAACCGAGGGTTTCGACGATGTAGGTCATATGGTCCGGCTCGCCATAGATGACCGGGGCCGTGAGGCCGGCTTCCTTGGCGACATCGGTGAACCAGGCATTGAAAGGAAGCCCTGAGGCATTGCCACGCGCCATGGCCTTCACGCCCCGCGATGCCATCTGTCCGCGCCCTGGAAGCGCAGAGGCCAGCAACGCAGCCATGAGATTTCTTCGCGTCATCGAAACCCTTCTCAGATACCGCCGTGGGACGTCCGCAGCGGCGCGACCGCGGGAGGGCGGCCGGCTAGGGCCGCGCGCTCGTCGGTCGGGGCTGGCCGTTCCTTTCGGCCAAACCCTTCTCGGCGTCGAAAACCACTGACTTCTGTTCGCCAGGCGCCAGTTCGATCAAAGGCTGATTCAACAGGCTATTGAATCCAAGAGGTTCTCTGGCTGCTGCCGACGATTCTACCAGCGTGCGCACGCGGGCCGGGAACTTGGTCTGATTGCTCAGCAACACGGTAACCTCATTCCCTTTCTGGGCCACGACCCTGCTGTCGATGTGATCGATGGCGAACGCCAGACCACGATCGGGTTGCACGTAAAGCCCAGGCACTTCGACCCAGGTCAGCATGAGAGCAGTTTCCGTCCAGGAGGAGGAGCTAGGGTAGATCTCTCCTACGGGGACTGCCGGCGTTTCCCAGTCACTCATTTGAACGCGCTCACAGATCCAACCAGGGGATTGATCGTACAGTTTTCCTCCCGCCCAAGCGGGCACGGGCCGGTCCGCCCGGGACATGTACTGGGGAATGCCATGGGCGATGTCGCGCAGCAACTCCAGGTAGAAGCGGTTGCCCGTGGCGCGGAACAGCCGGAACAGGGCGTCGCCGGAGGCCGTGCAAAGGGCAGGCGCGGCGTGGCGATTCTGTGCATTGGCCCAGCCTGCGCCGGTTGTGCGCATCCCCAGCTTGGCAAAGGTGGAGTCGGACGGGAACTCGTAGTCGTAGGACACAATCCAGGTTGAAAACTGCCGGGCCATCTCCTCGGCCGCGCTCAGCCACTCCTTCTCTCCCGTCAGTTCGTGGAGCACGGCGAATGATTCCACGAGGTGGTATGCGGATTCGTAATCGGGAGACTGCAGCGCCTCACTGGGGCCGCCTGTAGTAACTCCCGCGATGACGTCCCGCTTGTAGAACAGGCGCGCTGCCGCCTTGGCGACTTCCATGTAAGCGGGCGCGTCGTAGTACCGGCTGGCCAGCGCCAGCGCGGCCGGCACGATGGCGGCCGAGGTGGTGGCCCCGATAGCGATTTCACCCGTTTCGATATTGACGAATTGTCCGAACTGACCGTAGCGTTTCCAGAGTTGAACGAACGCGTCTGCCTGCCTTCTGACCGCGTCCTCCCAGGTGTGTGGCACGGACTGGCCCTGTTGCTTGAGTAGCGCAAACTGCTTCAGAAAGAAGTACAGAGCATCGGCATTCTTGCGAATCAGCATCAGGTGGTCAGCGAAGGGCTGGGTGAAACCATCGCTATACCAGTGTTGACCGTCCCCCAGCGTATAGAAGAACCCGCTGCGCGCCTGGCTTCGGGTGAGCACTGTCTCCAGGGTGCGCCGGGCACGCAGACGCGACAGTTCTTTGCCGCAGAACAGGAGCGCCTGCGTGCTCTGGCCGCCGCCAACCGAACCTAACTGCCACATGGAATTCATATTTCCGGAGTTCGCATCTCCTCCCAAGCCATAGAGACCGGCCGCCTCGTTCCAGTTCTGGCGGTTAAACTTGTCTTCCAGGATTCCCCAGGCTTGACTGAAGGGGAGGACATGCGGCGCCGGAGCGGGACGGTCCTGGCGCGACCCCGGCGCACTACTCAAGTCTTTCCGAATGTCGGCGAAGCGGTCGAAGAGAGCCTGTAGCTTCGGGGCGTCGAAAAAGGCAAGCCGCAGATGCAGGGTCAGCTCGTCGCCCTGGTTCCACTTAGCCCCTCGGTCCGCGCTGGGGACTCGGCCATTGATGCTGGGGCGCAGTTCGCGCACTGCGGGAGCAATGACGCGGATTACAGCCCGCTGACGGTCCTCGCTCTCTTCCACAAACAGCCCCAGATTACCCAGCCTGCTACGCTGCTCGGTCAGCAGCCAGAAAGCACTGTGCGTCCGCGGCGAGTAGAAGCCGATGGCGGGCGTCGCCAGATCGCCCGTGGACTCCTCGATGCGCGAATCGCCCGGACCGATTTCCAGCCGGGGTACGTCGTTGATGGTGATGGGCAGATCCGGCCTGCGGTCTTCCGGCGGCAAGAGGGGCGGATAGGCGATGCGTCTGGCCCGAAACCGGTTGCCGTTGTAGACTGCGCCCGGCAGGAGCACGTAGTTGCTCGCGGCCCACTCGTCGAACTCCAGGTCGACGCTAACGGCGGTTTCCTCCGCGCTGCCCTCGACTAGTTTGAACCGGACGCGCAGATCGATCGAGTCCGAACGGTCTTTGACCGGCGTGCTGGAATAGCTGAGTTTCCAGGTGTTACCGCGCGCCTGGCCCTGCTGTTGGCGGACGCCATTCTCAAAGGGAACGCGTGCGGAACCCTGCATTTCATTGCCGCGGCACTGCCAAAGGCGCGCCGCGAAAGTGCAGTGGTTCTCGGCCAGGCGTCCAATCGCGTCCGCGGCGCACAGACAGCCGGCCAGCAGAGTCCAGAACGCGAGCAGTTTTCGAATCATGCTTTCTCTCCCTCGGTTCCTCGCCTCGCGTCCTAGCCCGCTGGGCGCAAACGGCGGGAGGCCCAAGATAATAAGTCGTCACAGCGCATTGCGAACTCTAATCAAGTGGGGGTATTTTAACCAAGATTTCGCGGTATCCGCTCCCGCAACATCAGGGTGCGGGGGCCGGCACGCTGGCCTCAATCCGGCGGGCGACAGCGATGCTGAGCAGGAGGCCTTTTCAAGCGCCCGCCCGCCGGACGCTCTGCTCAACTCCCGGTCTTCCGGGCCGGCTCCCGCACGGTTAGAATCTGGTCCGCTTTGACCTGCTCGAGCTTCTGTACGATCCCGCTGGGCCAGGTGATTTCCAGCAACTTGACGGTCGTGTCCGTCCCCAGACCGAAGTGTGCGCGCTTATCATTGGCCGACAGATAACTGCCCGTCGTGCTGACTGTCACGTGTTGTTCGAGGCCCGATTCGCCAATCAGGCGAATGTGCGCGCCGATGCCATCGCGGTTGCTCGCGCTGCCTACCGTATTCACCTGCAGCCAGTGGTTGCTGTTTCCGCCGTTTCGCAGGATTACGGCGGCGCCTTCGTTGCAGTTGATGGCTATGTCGATGAATCCGTCGTTGTCCAGGTCGCCGAAGGCGACGCCGCGGGCCACATGCGGGACCCGAAAGGGCGCCCCGCTCACGGTCGAGACGTCTTCGAATCGTGTGCCGGTGTTGCGCAGCAGCAGCGGCGGTTCTGGATACTTGATGCCGGGCTGCACCATCTCAATATTGTCCATCACGTGACTTTGTGCGATGAAGATGTCTTTGAGGCCGTCGTTGTCGTAGTCGATGAACTTCACGCCCCAGCCTGAGTGCAGTCGCGAGATCTCACCGATCCCGCTGCTCCCGCTGACGTATTCGAACGAACCCTTGTTATTGTGGAACAGGGCGTACTTCTGGTTGGCCAGATCGCCGATGACGATATCCGGCCAGCCGTCGTTATCGTAATCCTGAAAATCGACCCCCATGCCCGAGAATGCTTGGCCATCTTCGTCGAAGCCGATGCCGGCGGCCAGCGCATCTTCGCTGAACGTGCCGTCGCCGTTGTTGTGAAAGAGCTGCTGCTGCACGGCATCGTTGGCCACCACGATGTCGGGCCAGCCATCCCGGTCGTAATCGTTGAAGGCGACGCCCAGGCCCTTTCCGGGCGAGCCGCTGAATCCGCATTTGTTCGTAACATCGGTGAAAGTTCCGTCACCGTTGTTATGGTAGACCAGGTTTACGATGGCCTTGAATTCCTTGGGATGGCAGTACCCGCGGCCGCCCTTATCGTGGTCGCCGCACCAGATGTTCTTGGAGAAATCCCATTCCATGTAGCGGGCGACAATCAAATCCAGCCGGCCGTCGCGATCGTAATCAACGAAGCAGGCGCTGGTGGACCAGCCGCCTGCCGCCACCCCGGACTTCTCGGTCACGTCCGTAAAAGTGCCGTTGCCGTTGTTGTGATAGAGAATGTTATGTCCGTAGTTAGTGACATAAATGTCCTGAAAGCCATCGTTGTCGTAATCCCCTACTGCTACCCCCATGCCGTAGGAGTGACCGCGCAAGCCTGCTCTCTCAGTGACATCGGTGAAGGTGCCGTCGCCATTATTGTGGTATAGCCTGTTCCAATATCTAGGATCGCTCTTATCTGGAGATCGGCCGGGCGGCATGGGATCGCCGGTGGCCGCCGCGTTGACAAAGAACAAATCCAATCGGCCGTCGTTGTCGTAGTCGACCATGGCCACGCCGCCGCACATGCTCTCCACCAGGTACTTCTCCGACGTGTGGGCGGCCATGTTCGTGAACTTCACTTTGGAGAGCGAGGTGACGTCGGAGAAAACGGGCAGGGACAGCCCGCTGCCTGGCGCCGCAAGGGCGTGCAGCCGGCACCGTGCGAGCATGGGCCCTAAGCACGCGGCCAGGAAGTGCCGCCGATTCACAGAGTGTCCCCTCCTCGTTCATGCATTACTGAATTCCTGCGCTGTCGTGCCGGCGACGGGAATTGATCCGCGACCGACTCGCGGACAGATAAAGAGTTTTTTATGCGCAACGTCCCGCGCCGTAGGGGAATGTTCGTCGGAAAAACCTACAAGGCACGTTAGAGATACGACCGATGGCAGGCGACTCATGTTTCTAGTCGGAGAATTCCGGATGCCGCGACAGCCAGTCTCTGCTTTATTGCTGCCGCAACGAGCTCGCGCGCGTACTGAGCGGCAAGGCGCGCGTTCTGATCGGCGAATTCGATGTCCACCAATCGGCCATCGACGCGCGGCAACGGGTGGCACAACTCGAACCCGAGATAGCCTTTGTAACCGATATCGAGCAGGCCCTGCACCTGTGCGGGCGCCAGTTCGTCTTCCTTCGGCACGATCTTGCCATTTGCCTCGGTGAACTCATTGCCGTAGTGCGAGAGCACCTGCAGCGGACCGAACTCCTTGGTGGCGCGCACGACGTCCTGCGGGCTTATCTCGTGCTCCAGTCGCGCGTCGAAGCAGGCTTTGAGGTGCGGCGAGTTGACCTCCTTGATCATGCGCAATACGTCCTGGTAGCCGCGAATCACCGGCCGGTGGTTCTGCAAGGCGAGCGTGATGCCATGGTCGCCGGCGAAGCTCGCGACTTCGGTCAGCGCCTCGCGGCACCACTCCCACGTCCTTTCCGGCGAGAACTCACGATGCGTTTCCGTCCAAATGCGTCCGGCGATATCGTAGCGCGCACCGCCCTCGGGCAGGGTGGTTACGCCAGGCCAGGCGAGAAAGACGCGCACGATTTTCGCGTCGAGGTCGGCGGTCATGCGGATCAGCTCGCGCATGTAGAGCAACTGCGCTTCGCGCAGTTCGGGAATGGGGCTGCTGAAATCGTTGTTCCCGGCTACGGCGTAAATCTCGATGCCTTGAGCCTCGGCGTGCCGTTTCAGGTCGCGGCATCGGTACTTGGGCATGTCCAATGGATTGCCGTGCGGCCTCTTCCCATCGATTTCAACGCCTTGATAGCCGTATCTTTTGGCGCGATCGATCACCTCCTCGACGCTGAGTGCCGCACCGCGGTACCAGACGCCGAGATAAGTGATGCTATAGATGCCGAGTTTCAACTCGGCCTCGCCTTTCTGAGCGCTCGCGAGCCGGGCAGCGCCCAGCGTGCCGGCGGCCAAGGCGGCGCCAGCAAAACCGCGACGCGTCATAGATATTCCGATCTTCGTCATCGTTTTCTCCTAGGTTTGGCCCTACTTTTCGGGAATCCAGTACCGATTGAAGCCGGCGTATTCGGAAGGCAGTTCCGCCAGAATCTTACGCCGCAGTTTCAGCACGTCGACAGATCCAATCTTCCGGTAGAGCATTCTTCCGTCAGGGGCGATCAGCGCCGTATAGGGCACGGCGGAGTCCCAAGTCCCATTCAGGGTCGAACGCTGCCTGGAGTGCAGCCGTCTCGTTCGAAGCAAACAGCAGATTACGGCCGGAAGCGTGTTGTTTCTCGAGCATCCTGGACACGGCTGCCCGTTCATCGAATTCACCATTGATTACCCCTTTCGACAACCTGCTCACGTCCCGCGTCAAAGTAGTAGATCTTGCCATTCCGATAAGACCTGACGGAGAGGTCGATCGTCGTCATCACCTTGAAGCCCAGGTCGGCGTGACAATTCGGTTGCTGCCTTGATCGCACGCAGTCGAGGAAGTTATCGACATGCTTGAGATCTCCTTCATTGCCGACACCGTCGATGCGCATTTCTTCCTTGCCGAACTTCTTCTTGAATGCTTCGACAAAAGGCGACTCAGGAACGATCTGAGCGTAGTCGCGCCGGCGTTCCGGCGGACCTTCCCACTCATCGCCAAGGTGAATAGTCGCCTCCGTCCCGCGCAGAAGCAACACTGGCCCATTCTCATTCACCTGCGAGGATTGGATGGTCATCGAATAGTTGCTCGGGTAATCAGCGGCGGTGAGGAAAGTGTCAGGAACTTCGCGGCCGTCCGTATAGATCCAGATTCCTCCCATGCCAGCCACTCGCGTGGGATGGTCGTTGGGGAGGGCGACGTGGAACGGCGCTACGATGTGGTAGTGCAAATCCGTGGCGATGCCGCCCGAGTAATCCCAATACTTGCGGAACCGGAAGAACCGGTCCGCGTCGAAGGGTCTCGCGGTCGCAGCACCGAGCCATTGAGACCAGTCGATGTGATCCTCGCCCTTGCCATTTGGGCCCGCGGCCGGGTCGATCGGCCAGTTCCAGTCGCCCTGCGGATCGTTCCGGCTGTAGGTGCCCTGGACCGCCACAACCTTGCCGATCATGCCGGACTGCACGATCTCCTTCATCTTGTGCCAGCGGGTAAAGGAGGTTGCTTGAACGCCCACCTGCACGATTCGCTTCAACTCCTCTACCCTGTGAGCGACACTCTTAGCCTCTTCGACCGTGTGCGTCATCGGCTTTTCGACGTAGACGTCTTTGCCGGTTTCCATCGCCAGGAGAGTAATCGGCGCGTGCCAGTGATCCGGAGTAGCAACGAAGACGGCATCGATATCGGCACGCTGCAGCAGTTCTTCGTGCTGCACGTACATCTTTGCACCACCCGCCTTCTGCGACGCGGCGCTCAGGCGCTTCTGGTATACGTCGCACACGGCGACGATCTCGACATCGGGCTTCGCCTGCTTGTGCTTCAGGACGAGGTCCAGAAGCCAGTTGCCGCGGCCGCCGGTGCCAATGAACGCGACGTTGATCCTGTCGTTAGCGCCCAACACGCGAGCCTGAACAGCCGCCGTTGTGATGAGCGCACCGCCGAGG
>JBEKHU010000127.1:0-7468 GCA_050012115.1 Bryobacteraceae bacterium
GTAGGTTTCCGGGAACTTGAAGGTGCCGAAACTGGAACTGATCCGCGCCTCCGGGTCGCGCATGGTCTCAAAGCCGATGCGCATGCGCTGGGTGAAGGCGCGGTATGAGTTCTCGTTCTTGTCGATACTCACGCCGACCACCACGACCCCCTGCGTTTTCAACTGTTTAGCCATTTCGTTGAGCGACGGCGTTTCGGCCACGCAGGGCGGGCACCAAGTGGCCCAGAAGTTCAGCACCAGCAGTTTGCCGCCGAATTCCCGGGGCGTGATGGTCCGGCCGCTGTCGGTCTTGATCTCGAAATAGGGAGCCGTTTGGCCCTTTTCGACGACGCGCTCCGTAAACGCATCCGTGACCACCCAGAATAAGCCGGCGGCCAGAACCGCGACTCCGGCCAGTAAGTAGTTGACGGTCCTCGGTGAATCCATACCGTTGCATTTCCATTGTACGCAGGCGCGCGCCCCGGCCACTGGATCCACCACCCGTCCGAACGCATCACAATAGAAAGGAAAGAGTTTGCCCGGATGCTGATCACACGCAAGGTGGAGTTCTCCGCGTCGCATACGTGCTCGAGCCCGGCGCTGGACCGCGCGGCCAACGAGGCGCTGTACGGCGAGGAGGCCAACCCGCACGGCCACGGCCACAACTTCGTGCTGGAAGTGACGCTCGAAGGCGAGCCCGACCCGGTGACCGGCATGATCGTGGATCTGAGGCAGGTGAAGCAGGTGCTGCAGCAGGAAGTGGTGGAGCCGATGGATCACCGCCACCTGAACCGCGAGGTGCCGCCGTTCGACCGCGTGGCGCCTACGCCGGAGAACCTGGCGCTGGAGATCTGGCGCCGGCTTGAGCCGCGCTTTGCCGGCACGCCGGCCCGGCTGAAACAGATCCGGCTGTTTGAAACCGAAGATCTGTACGTGGAGTACGAGGGGCGCTGATGCGTCTGATCCGCAGGTATCGCTTCTCGGCCTCGCACCGGCTGCACGCGCCGGCGCTCGACGAACGGCTCAACCGGGAGATTTACGGGAAGTGCAACAACCCCCACGGGCACGGGCACGACTACACGCTGGAAGTGGTCGTCGCGGGCGAACCCGCGGCCGCGACCGGTCGGCTGATTCCGCTGGGGCACTTGGACGCGCTAGTCGAAAGCGTCATTCTGAAAGCAATGGACCGGCGTGACTTGAACTCCCAGGTGGAGGAGTTCGCCGCGCTGGTTCCGACTACCGAGAACCTGGCCGCCGTGGTGGCGGCGCGTCTCGCCTCAGCCTGGCCGGCGGCGTTCGCCGGCTCGGCGGCGCGCCTGGAAAAGGTTAGAATCCACGAAACGAAAAGGAATATCTTCGAGGTGAACCTGGGGCGGCCGGAACAGACCAACGATGTCCGTCCCGGCGGCCCACGCATTCATACAAAGGCGAACCAATGAAATCCGCGAAAACTGTCGTTTCCATGATCGGCCGGAGCAAGGGCCGGGACCCGATCGAAGAGAGCATCGAGAGGATCCTGATCGCATTGGGCGAGGACCCCAAGCGCGAGGGCCTGCTGCGGACGCCCGAGCGCGGCGAGAAGGCGCTCCGATTTCTCACCTCGGGCTACGAAGCGAATCTCGAGGAGATCGTCAACGGCGCCATCTTCAACGAGAAGTGCGACGAGATGGTGCTGGTGAAGGACATCGAGTTCTTCAGCCTGTGCGAGCATCACATGCTGCCGTTTTACGGCAAGGCGCACGTGGCCTACCTCC
The DNA here is from genome assembly GCA_050012115.1 of Bryobacteraceae bacterium. GTDB lineage: Bacteria > Acidobacteriota > Terriglobia > Bryobacterales > Bryobacteraceae > CAIVVT01. The sequence goes on from JBEKHU010000127.1 coordinate 1,734, forward strand.
CTAATAACAAGATCATCGGGCTGAGCAAGATCCCGCGTATCGTGGACATGTTCGCGCGCCGGCTGCAGGTGCAGGAGCGCCTGACACAGCAGGTCGCGCAGTGCATTCAGGACGTGCTGCAGCCGCGGGGCGTGGGCGTGATCATCGAGGCACGGCATTTCTGCATGATGATGCGCGGCGTCGAGAAGCAGCACTCGGGCACGATCACGAGCGCCATGCTCGGATCGATGCGCCAGCGAAAAGACACGCGCGACGAGTTCCTCTCGCTGGTGCGGCACAACTCGCTCAACGCATAGCAGCCGGCCGATGGGCGAGCAAAAACGTGCAACCACACGCGCTTGCGGGAATTCGTGCTTCTGAATACTCAGTCCAATCTTTAGATAGGTTGTCGCGCATGTCACCCGAATGTAAAACTACGTGAGATACCTGAGCGGGAAGCGGCGCCTGCAGAGGTTTTGCGGTCGAGTGTGTCGGTTTCAACACGTCTGAGAAGAACTAGAGCTATGCTGGCGCTCTCAGTGTGCCATTTAAAGCCGGTGGGACCTGATTCCCGGACGGGGTTGCCCGCGCAACCGCCGCCTGCTGTGTGTCAGGCCGCCGCACCGTTGCGGACACCGATCTTCCCCGGCCGCTCACCCCAGCCGGTGTCGTTCACTGGCCGGGGCTGGAGTTGTGGCTTTCTTGCGCGAGCCGTGGCATTATGAATCCGTTCCGACATCCCACCAGGAAGCCACGCCGGGCGTATATCGTCCAAGGTCTGGCCTTCGGCGACGAAGGCAAGGGATCGATAGTCGACTATTTGTGCCGGGCGCATGACGCCCCTCTGGTGGTGCGTTTCAACGGGGGGCCGCAGAGCGCCCGCAACGTCGTCCAGCCCGACGGCAGCCACCACACCTTCCACCAGTTCGGCAGCGGGATGTTCATCTCCGAGGCCTGCACCTTCCTTTCCAAATACGTGTTCGTCGACCCCTTCTCCCTGATGAAGGAAGCCGAAGCGCTCGAAAGAAAGGGGATCCGGTACACCCAGGAACGTTTATTCATCGATCCGGAGTGCCTCATCGTCACCCCCTATCACCAGTACGCCAACCGCATCCGGGAGTTGATCCGGGGCGTCAACCGCCACGGCTCCGGCGGACACGGCGCCGGCGAGACCCGCCGGGACGCGCTGCTGTGGGGCACCTACATTCAGGTCAAGGACATTCTTTGCGACGCGCCGGCGCTGGGGATGCTGGAGGACATCCGGGCTCACAAGATGAAGCAGCTCCGCGAGTACTGGGGCATGAACGCGGACGCGGACAAGCTGTTGACTGAACTGTCCAGTGAAGACCCCCGCAGGATCGCCGAGTTCTACCGGCTGTTTGCCCAGGGCATTCAGCCCGCAACGTGGGCCGAGGTGGCTCAGTCCTTTCGGGACGCCAATGTCGTTTTCGAAGGCACGGCGGGCACCCTGCTTGATGAGACGCACGGTTTCGCGCCTTACGTCACACCGTCTAACACGACCTTCGACAACGCGCTCGAGTTGTGCGATGAGGCCGGACTGTCGCCCGTGCGGATCGGGGTGTTAAGAACGCACTTCACTCGCCACGGCCCGGGCCCGTTCGTGAGCGAGGATCGGGGCCTCTCCTTCCCCGACCATAACGTCCGCACGAAATGGCAGGGGGATCTGCGTTTCGGGCACTTCGACTTCGTGGCGGCCCGTTACGCGATCAAATGCTGTGGCCGGATCGATGGGCTGGCGTTGACCCACATGGACTGTGTTGAGTCTCCGTTCACCTATGTGGATGAGTACCGCGATTCGCATGGGTTCACATCCTCCGTGCTGAAGCCGGACGCGCAGGCGCTGTCAGAAACCAAGCCCGCGGGATTGAAACTCCAGGTCGTGGAGGACGATGCGGCGCTGGTGCGCTTCATCGAGCAGCGGCTCGATTGCAAGGTGCTGTACCGCTCCTCGGGTCCGACTTACCAGGACAAGGCCATTCTGCGACCGGAGATCGTTCCGGCCTTAGCGACGCAGGCGGCAGTTGGCGAGACTCCATTCACGCTGCCCAAACAGGCCGCGGGCTAGCCGCCCGCCACCAGTACTAAGTTACTGCCAGTACCAGGACTTTTCTCTAGAGCTCCTGCGGGTGCCAGCCACTGTATCCAAATCATTAAAAATAAACGAGTTGATAACACACACCACAAGCCCCTTCCGGCCTTGGCGGGACAGGCTGCCGGTGCGGCGGCGCTTTCCGAGGCTTCGATGGAACTAGTACAAACTCGGGTTTTTATTACGAGAAATTAAGTCTTTTATCCTATTTCCGATTGCATATGCCGCCCTTACTCTTCAGAGGTAGTCAAGATGAGCCCAGGAGGAAAAGGCACATGGTAGGCGGCGAACTCCAAGTCATAGTGAGTTTCAGCCTGGTTCTGGGAGCGATCCTTGGAGCGCTCGTGTGTTCTTATGTGCGGGCGGGACGAAACCGCCTGGTCCCCAGCGAGGCCGCATTTCAGGTTTGTCTGGAGTTGCGGCAGAAGCTCGAGTTGCTGCAGCAATCGCTTCAGGCCGACAATCTGCACACTCCGCATCCCATCCGGATGGAGGCCCTTGCCGGAATGGCCAGTGGTCCGGCTCCGGCGCGCGCCTCGTCCGGCCTGGCCGCTCTGTGTGCCGCGGCGGACTTTGATCCGCCGGTGTCCTCGAAGGATCTTCCCAACGTGGCTGCCTGGCGCCGCGTCGAGAAGCCGCAGACTCTGGCCCACCACGTCTCCCGCCTCCCCCGGCCCGCGGAGACGGAGTTGGTCGCCCCAGTCCGCCGGCGCAACCGGGCGGCGGGGCATCCAGGGGCTATCGATGCGCAATTGGCCCAGGAGCTCGTATTGCGCCATTTCGGCGTAGCCGTGGATCCGCTGCCCCAGCCGGCCGCCGCCGGTCAGTCCGGCAAGGTCCTTCGCATGCCGGCCGCGCGGATCGACGCGCCCGCGCGCGACGAGCGGCAATCCCTCGCCCGGTAAGGCATTACGAACGGGCACACAGTTGCCCGGATCTGCCCCGAAAAAGCCCGCCTCCCCCCGAGGCGGTCTTTTTTCGTCCGCGCCGCTGTGGATGCATGCTCGCCGGCCGGGCGGCCGGGCGCTTCGGCGTCGCCTCGCCCGCCCGCGTGTTAACGTTTGTGCAAACCCTTCCCAGGACACTGTAAATCCGTGCTTTGGAAGGCACGCAATGCGAGTTTTCGCGCCGGGCTTTGCGATAACATGAGGGTGGAATGAGGGACGATTTTCGCCGCTTTCCGGTCGACGATCCGTTCGGGCGCAGGTGGGACGTGGAGTTCCGCTGGCAGCAGAACGCGATCTCCATCCGGCACGCCGACGCGGTCGACTGCAAATACTACCTGTCGTGCGGCGAGGAGCGCCGCGAACTGGTGGTCAGCCTGCCGCACGCCGCCCTGTTGTCAGTGGCCCGCGAGGCGGGACGCGAGTTGAGCGACGCCTGGGTGCTCAAGCTGGCCGGGCTGCACGTCGAACGGATGGTTTCCACCTGGGAAGACATGGATCGGACGATTGCAGTCGTGTCGCGCCAGGAATTGTCGGCCTGCAACCAGGCTTTATTGGAGGCTGCCGCCCAGGCTGGCATCGCACATCTCTGAGGGATCCACAAGGATGCCCGGCGGGAATCTGTTCAGTAGCCAATCTACGTGGTATATTGCTCGCGAGTCTCTTGTTGCTCGCGAGTCCTACAGGGAGGTCGAAAGATCATGCTCAGCTGCCCTGAATGCGACGCGGTCCTCGATGTCGCGGAAACGGAATTGGAGGAGGGGGATACCATCAGCTGTGAAGAATGCGGCGCCAACCTGGTAGTCGTCACGACCGATCCGGCAATTGAACTCGAGGTCGAAGGCCAGGAGGACCTCGATGACGACGAGGAGCTCGACGATGAGCTCGACGACGAGGAATCCGAGCTCGACGACGAAGAGGAGGACGGCGAAGAGGACGATGAGGATTGGCCGCGCTGAATTTTGCCTGCTCTTCGTTCTTGCATCGGGGCTGGCCCTCTCCGCCAACGCGGCTGAGAAGCGGCAGGATTACGCCGTCGTGGCCGGCACGGTCTTCCGGGAACCGGGGTTCGCCTTACCCGGCGCCGAGGTGCGGTTGAAGGTGAAAACCACGCCCGAGGGCGTAAAGCCTCCCAAGCCGCAGAAAGCAATCAGCGACTCGCGGGGCGAGTTCGCCTTCCACGTTCCGGCCGGGACGGCGGAATACACGGTCAGCGTCCGGGCCGCCGGCTTCGTTGCTGAAGAAAAGACGGCCAATGTAACAGCCGACGAGCGCGTCGACGTCTATTTTGAATTGAGGGCCGTCAAATAATAGGGAGGTTCCGATGCGCCGCAGATTGTTCGCTTTTGCAGTCGCCAGCGTGCTGTTGGCCTGCGTGGCCCTGGCCTTCCAGTGGAGCTCGGACAAGAAGGACAAGCCCAGGGACCGCGCGCATCGCGATGTGGTCGGCCTGGTGACCCTGCCAGACGACGGCCCGGCCGCCGGCGCGGTCGTCAAGTTGAAAAACCTCCGCAGTCTCGAAGTGCATTCCTTCATCACTCAGGCCGACGGAAAGTACATCTTCCAACATCTCAGCTCGAACATCGACTACGAGGTGCGGGCCGACTTCAAGGACATGACCAGCGGCCCGCGCAAGCTCTTGATCTACGATACGCGCCTCGACCCGGTCATCAATCTCAAGCTCGAACCGGCGAAGAAGCCGGCCTCCCAAAAGCAGGAAGAGAAGTAGTTAAACCGGTAACCGGCGCGCCTCCGCCGAGAAGCTGCTCTGAACTATCGGTTGCCCAGGTTCAGCACGAACAGCCCGCAGAAGATCAGCGCCAGCCCGGCGCATTTGCGGCGCGTCATCGGCTCGCCGAAGAACAGCCGCGACCACAGCAACGTCCAGATGTAGCCCAGCGAGACCATCGGAAACAGGATCGACAGCTCGCCCTGGCGCAGCCCCAGGTAGTAGAAGACGAACGAAATCAGGTACATCGACACGCCGGCCGCCAGCCGCCAGTTGAGCAGCAGCGTCTTCCAGTCGCGGTGCAGCCGCCCCGCGCCCCATTTCAGAAAGACCGCGCCGAACGAGCCCAGGAACGACGCCAGAAACACCCACAGGATCGATTCCAGCGGCGTCTTCATCGCTTGTTCCGCTCCATTCCGAGCAGCGCCACGCCGCTGCAGATCAGGCCCACGCCCACCACCTTCCACACGGTCAGAGTCTCGTGGAATGCGAGCACGCTGAGCGCGACCACCCACACATAGGTCAGCGAGATCACCGGGTACAGCAGGCTCAGCTCGCCGTCCCTCAGCGCCAGGATCAGCAGCACCGTGCTCGCGCCGTAGCACGCCAGGCCCGCCCATAGCGGGTAATTGGTGATCAGCGCCGCCAGGCTCAGGCCGCGCGCCGTGAACATCGCGTGGCTGGTGCTGGTCTTGATCAGGAACTGCGCCGCGACGCCGAATAGCGTGCACAGAAACACCATCGTCAGCGACTGGCGGTGCGAGAATCGGAACGGCGCGGCGGCCTGGCCGGGGCTGGGTGAGAAGGAGCTCGACACTGTTAGTAGTGTAACTGCCCGGGCGGCGTTGGTTCGACTGCCGCCGGGCGCGGCGCCGGACTGCACACGCCCGCCGCGACGGCAAAGGCAGCCGCCTTGCGCCACGCGTTCCCCTCGCGCCGTTCGATGCGAAAAGACTTCGACGCCGCCTCGGTG
>JBEKHU010000128.1:0-9578 GCA_050012115.1 Bryobacteraceae bacterium
ACCTTGCCCAGCGCGTTGATGGCGCCGTCGAGCAGCATCCGGATATCCTCGATTTTTCGCCGCTTCCAGTCGTCGCTCCAGGCGTCCCGGTTGGCGATGAATTGCGTGTTGGACTCCATCACGGTGTCGATGATGCGCAGCTTGTTGGCGCGCAGCGACGAGCCGGTTTCCGTGACTTCGACGATCGCGTCGGCCAGCACCGGCGGCTTCACTTCCGTCGCGCCCCAGGAGAACTCGACCTTCGCCGTGACGCCGAATTTCGCCAGGTAGCGCTTCGTCGCGCCGACCAGCTCCGTGGCGATGATCTTGCCCTGCAGGTCCGTCACGCTGCGGAACGGCGACGCTTCGGGCACGGCCAGCACCCAGCGCACCTTGCCGAAGCTCTGCTTGGCGTAGATCAGATCGGCGACGGTCACCACGTCGGCGTCGTTCTCGACCACCCAGTCGTAGCCTGTCAGTCCAGCGTCGAGAACGCCGTCCTCGACGTAGCGCGCCATTTCCTGCGCGCGGATCAGCATGCACTCGATTTCGGGATCGTCGACGGCCGGGAAGTAGCTGCGGCTCGAGACCTGGATGTTGAACCCGGCGCGGCGGAACAGATCGACCGTCGCGTTCTCGAGACTCCCCTTAGGAATGCCCAACTTGAGCGTCATTGCTTGCCTCCGTATACACTTTTCGGATCGTACGTGCGCTGCTCGCTGATCTTCCACTCGCCGCCCTCAAGCGTGCGGAAGAAGCAGCTCGCGTATCCTTCGTGACACACTCCGGGGCCGATCGCTTCCACCTGCAGCAGCACGCAGTCCTGGTCGCAATCGGTCTGGATGGACTTCACGGCCAGCCGGTGGCCGGAGCTCTCGCCCTTCATCCACAGCTTGTCGCGGGAGCGCGAGTAGAAGACCGCGTAGCCGCTCTCGACGGTCCGGGCGAACGCCTCGCCGTTCATGAAGCCGACCATCAGCACGCGCCCGCTGCGGTGGTCCTGAATCACGGCCGGAATCAGCCCGCCGGTTTTCGCGAAATCGAGATCCATTCCTGTAGGTTCCTTCTAGACTTCCCTTGAAAACAAAACGGCCCGCTCCCTCTCGGGGGCGGGCCGTTGCGCTTGAAGTCCCTTTGCCAGCGCTCAGGACACGGCTCGCCCGCCCATCCCAGGATGATGGTGATGATGGCGGCCGGCGCTCAGAGCGATCTGCATGAAATTCGAGCTTACCACGAAGTGTGCACCCGGATGCAAGTGCGCGGGCTGCGCGGGCGGGCGCTGCTACGGTTCGCCAATACGGAGAGGCGATCAATCAGGGTGCCCATGACGCCGCATATCAGGCCCCATCATCATAGAAGGCCAGCTAGCATCGAAGGGTGAAGTACTTCCCTCTCCTATATCGACTAGATGCGGAGGACCGCTATCTAATCTGGATCTCGAACGAAAGCGACGGCGTCGTGGCTGATGCTGAGGGATTCGTACTGACTTTCAAGGACACGGACGCAGTTCGGGCGTATGCGGATCTAATGCACTATCAACTGGAGGACCATGAGCCCATCCTTCACGATTTGGACTGGGTCGGCACATGGTTAAAGAAACCGGGAATGCCCGTCAATTGCGTGGAAGCCTTGGGCGCCTGGAACCTCTTCAGCGACGTGGCGCGATCCATTCAAGGAAGGGGGAGAGCCTTTGAGCGGCTGGTCCCGCAGTTTCCAGGAATCTACCAGAAGCTGTTCTGGGGAAACAACCTGCCGTCCTTGACACCGAATGGCTGCCATTACGTTCCAGAGTGGTCGTCAGAGGAACTCGCTGCGCTTGTCGAGGTGCTCGGTGCCGGATTGGAGATGTTTCAATCTTCCACCCGCTCTTTCCAGCAGAATTCATGACGTTTAATGCTATTGCGGGCGGAAATGCCCACTGTGGACAAACACGCCGATTCCGCAGACTGTCCCGCTGCTCCCGGCTGAGCCGTTACCCCAGCGCCTGCGCGAAGTCGGCGATGATGTCGTCGAGATCCTCGATCCCCACCGACACGCGCAGCAACGACTCCGTGACGCCCATCTCGGACTTCATCGGCTGCGGCACCTCGCGATGCGAGGCGATCCAGGGGTAGAGCACCATCGTGTGGACATCGCCCAGGGAGGACGCGTTGACCGCCAGCTTCAGCCGCCGCAGCGCCCGCGAGTTCAAAACTCACCATCGCTCCGTACAGCCCCGCGGGCAGCAGCCGCCGGATGATCGCGGCGTCGGGGTGCGCCGGGTCGTCGCAATAATAGACCTTGGAAACCGCCGGATGGCCCCGCAGCCAGGCGGCGAACGCTTGCGCATTCGCGCAATGCCGCTCCATCCGCAGCGGAAAGGTTTTCGCGCCGCGCATGGCGAGGTAGCTCTCGAAGGGGCCGAGCACCGGACCGTAGATGCGCGACATGCGCCGCACCGTCTCGTGATGCTCCTCGTCGCTCACCACCAACCCGCCCAGAACGTCGCCGTGGCCCGAGAGGAACTTGGTCAGGCTGTGGATCGACATGTGCGCGCCGTGCTCCAGCGGCCGGATGAGCATTGGCGTCGCGAACGTGTTGTCCACCAGCAGAGCCGCGTTGACCCGGCGGCAGCGCGCCGCGATGGCGTCGATGTCGGCAACCCGCAACACGGGATTGGAGATCGACTCGATCAACACCGCGCCGGGCGTCTCCTCGGCGATCGACTTGTCCAGCGCCTGCAGGTCGTTCGTGTCGACGTAGCGGACGCGCAGCGAGAAGGGCGCCATGACGTCGTTCAGCAGCTTGATCGTGGCGCCGTAGATGTCGCGCGCGCAGATCACGCTTTTCGGCCGGTTCAACAGGACCGAGGTCAGCGCGATCTGCAGCGCCGACATGCCCGACGCAGTAGCCAGCGCGCCGAACCCGTTCTCGAACGTGGTGATCTGCTCTTCGAGCGCCATGTTGGTCGGGTTCATGTAGCGCTGGTAAGCGTAGCCCTGCTCCTGCGCTCCGAAGATACGGTCCTGCTCTTCCAGGCCGTCGGTCACATAACTGGCGGCCGTATAAACAGGCGTCGAGACCCCGATTTGCGGCGGCGCCTTCTTGCGGTCGCCGGCGTGAACAGCTTGCGTGTGGATCTTCAATGCATTCCTCCGGGGGTCAATGACGGCCGCTATTTGCGCTTCCAGCGGGTGCCTTCGCGCGTGTCTTCGAGAATCACACCCTGTTCCAGCAACTGCTTGCGGACGGAATCGGCGAGGGCGAAATCCCGGGCCTTCTTGGCCCGATTACGTTCCGCCACCAGCTCTTCGATCTGCGCGTCCGTGAGACCGCCTTGCGAGGGCGTAGGTTCGAGAACCGCGAAGATCTCGTCGAAGCGCCTGAGCAGATCGAGCGCCGCGCCCTTGTTTGACGCGCGGAACTGGCCGCTGTCCATGGCCGTGTTCGAGTCGCGGACGAACTCGAAGACCGCGGCTAACGCGTCGGCCGTGTTCAGATCGTCGTCGAGACCCGCGTCAAAGGCCGCGATGGCCCGCGCGGCGCGCTCGTCCAGCGCCGGGTCTCCGCCTTCGCCGAAACGCTCGTTCCGCAGACGCCACTCGAAACTCCGCAGCCGCTCGATGGCGGCCCTGGCCGCGTCGAGGCCCTCGAAGGTGAAGTTCAGCTGCTTACGGTAGGGCGTGCCGGTCAGCAGGAAGCGGATCGCCTCCGGCGCGTAGCCGCGCTCGAGGATGTCGCGCAGCGTGTAGAAATTGCCGAGCGACTTGGCCATCTTCTTGCCCTCGACCATGAGGTGCTCGGCGTGCAGCCAGAACCGGACGAAGGGCTTGCCGGTGAGCGCTTCCGACTGCGCGATCTCGTTCTCGTGATGCGGGAAGACGAGGTCCACGCCGCCGGTGTGGATGTCGAGCGTCTCACCGAGGTACTTCATCGCCATCACGGAGCACTCGATGTGCCAACCCGGACGGCCCTCGCCCATGGGGGCGTCCCAGGCCGGCTCGCCCGGCTTGCGGCTCTTCCACAGGACGAAGTCGCGCGCGTCGTCTTTGTCGTACTCATCGACCTCCACGCGCGCGCCGGCGATGTTGCCGCTGAAGTTCGTATGGCTGAGTTTGCCGTACTCCGGGAAGGTCGCGATGCGGAAGTAAGTGGAGCCTTCGCTCTCGTAAGTGTGGCCCGTCGCGGCGAGTTTTGAAATCGCCGTGACCATGGCGCCGATGTGCTCGGTCGCGTACACCAGCCGCTCCGGCTTCTCCATCCGCAAGGCCGCCGCGTCCTCGAGGAACGCTTCGCTGTAGGCCTTCGTGAATTCCTGGATGGAGACGCCGCGCTCCATCGCGTTGCGGATGATCTTGTCCTCCACGTCGGTGATGTTCATGACGTGGTCGAGCGTGTAGCCGCGCGCGCGCAGCGTGCGGCGGAGAATGTCCTGGAAGGCGAACGTCCGGAAGTTGCCGACGTGGACGAAGGAATAAACGGTCGGTCCGCAGGTGTACATCCGGACCGTCTTCCCGTCCGCCGGGACGAACTCTTCGAGCCGCTGCGTCAGCGTATTGTGGAAGCGTAATGACATGACCCGTTCAAGACCCGTTAAACTAAGCAGTTTACACTTTGCGATCCATCCAGTTCGAACTACAGGCCGTTTGTCCCGTGACCGGCGCCCGCGCCGGCGTGTTGAAAACCGCGCATGGAGACGTTCCAACCCCCGTATTCATGCCCGTTGGAACGCAGGCCACGGTCAAGGCCGTGGCCCAGCGCGACCTGCTCGGGGAGCTGGATGCGCGCCTCATCCTGGCCAACACTTACCACCTGTTTCTGCGCCCGGGCCATGAGCTGATCGCGGATCTGGGCGGGCTGCACGGCTTCATGAGCTGGCCGCGCGCGATCCTCACCGACTCGGGCGGCTTCCAGGTCTGGTCCCTCAGCCAGTTGCGGAAGGTGAAGGAGGAGGGCGTCGAATTTCAATCGCACCTGGACGGTGATCGCCATCTCTTCACCCCCGAGTCGGTGGTCGACGTCCAACTCGCTTTCAACAGCGACATCCTCATGATGCTCGACGAGTGCACCGAGTATCCGGCCACGCGGGAGGAGGCGCGCCGGTCGATGGAGCGGACGCTGGGTTGGGCCCGGCGCGGCTACGCGCACTACCTGGAACGCATGCAAACACGCCCGCCCGGCAACGCCCTGTTCCCCATCGTCCAAGGCTCGATGTTTACCGATCTGCGCCAGGAATGCGCGCGCTCTCTGACCGGCCTGGACGCGGACGGCTACGCCATCGGCGGCCTCAGCGTCGGCGAACCTCGTCTGCTGAGCCTGGAAGTGACCGAGGCCACCACGCCGCTGCTGCCGCACGATCGGCCGCGCTACGTCATGGGCGTCGGAACGCCCGAGGAATTGCCGGAATACGTGGCCCGCGGCGTCGACATGATGGATTGCGTGCTACCCTCGCGCAACGCCCGTAACGGCTGCCTGTTCACCAGCCAGGGCAAGCTGCTGATCAAGCAGGCGCGCTTCCGCGACGACCCCCGGCCGCTCGACGCCAACTGCGGCTGCTACACCTGCCGGACGTTCTCGCGCGCCTATCTGCGCCACCTCTACACCAGCGGCGAAATCCTCTTCAGCACCCTCGCAACCCTCCACAACCTCGGGCATTACCTTGACATCATGCGGCGGATGCGACACGCTATTCTATTTGGGACTTTCCCCGAGTTCCTGAAGACGGCGCGCACGCTACCGGCCGAGGTCTGAGACTTCGAATGGGCTTTCCGAATCCCCCGAAAGAGGCTGCAGGGAAGATGCGGGCGTAATCTGACGGATCGACTTTGGGAGCCCGGTGTAAGCTATGAGCCTCATCCTTTTTCAATCCGCTCCGGCGTCCAACCCGCTGCTGCAATTCGGCCCGATCCTCCTGATCTTCGCCATCTTTTACTTCCTGCTTTTTATGCCCATGCAGCGGCAGAAGAAGAAGCAGCAGCAGATGCTCGCCGGGCTCAAGACGGGCGACATTGTGCTCACCAGCGGTGGCATCATGGGCACGGTCGTGGCGCTCAATGACGACGACACCATCGTCCTGCGCGTCAAGCCCGACGGCGTGAAACTGCAGATGGCTCGGGGTTCGGTGGCCAGCCTGGTGAACGTCGAGGCCAAGTCCTGATCCGGACTTGCATCGGGGAGAATCGGCTTCCAGGCCAGGGATCAAGAGACAGGAATTGAAGAACGGAAATCAGGAATAAGGACTCGCGATGTCCAAAGTGCCCAAGTGGAAAGCGATATTGATTGTGGCCGTGGTGCTGATCTGCGTCTACGGCGCCATCGGCATTCCGAAGTCCAGGGCGGAGCTGTTGGCCAACTGGAGCCACAACATCCGCCTCGGTCTGGACCTCAAGGGCGGCACCCTGCTCGTGCTGGAAGTCAAGCTGCAGGACGCCTTCAAGTCGGAGGCCACCACGACCGCCGAACGTCTTAAGGAGACGATGGGAAAGAATGGCATCGGCGGCCAGCCGATGCTCGGTTTTGAGCCGCAGACCCTGCAGGACGCCGAAAAGGTCGAAGTTCTGGTCAAGGGCGTGCCGGTGGACAAGACCGCGGCCTTCCGCAGCATGATCGCCGAGGAGTACGCCTCCTGGGTGCTGACGCCGGTCAGCTCCGCCGATTACCGGCTGACGATCAAGCCCACCGAGGCGCTGGCCCTGAAGAAGGAGACCCTCACGCGCACGATGAGCACCATGGAAAACCGCATCAACGGCATGGGGCTCGAGGAATCCAGCGTGCAGCAGCGGCAGGGCGTCGGAAACGAGTCCGAGGTCCTGGTCTCCCTGCCCGGTCTGGACGACCCCGACCGCGTGAAGTCGATTCTGTCGACCGCCGCCGTGCTCGAACTTTACGAGGTGAAGGGCGGGCCCTTCCGCAGCCAGCAGGAACTGTTAGCCAACAGCAACGGCGTCCTCCCGCTGGGAACCAAGCCCATGCCGACGATGAAGAAAGCCAGCGAGCAGGAGTCGGGCTGGTACCTCGTCAGCCGCGTCCCGGTCATCACCGGCCGCGACCTGCGCGACGCCCGGCCGACGCAGGACGAATTCGGCAAGTGGCAGACGCACTTCGTCATCGCCCAGGACTCCAAGAACCGCTTCGGCCGGTTTACCGAAGCCAATATCGGCCAGCGGCTGGCCATCGCCCTCGATGGCCAGATCAAGAGCGCGCCGGTGATCAACGCGCGCATCGAGGACCAGGGCGTCATCGAGGGCCTCTCCGGGCAGCAGGAAGCCGAGGACCTCGCCTTAGTGTTGAAGGCCGGCTCGCTGCCGGCCGGCATCCGCCAGTTGCAAGAGTCCACCGTCGGCCCGTCGCTCGGCGCGGACTCGATCCGCTCCGGCCTCCTGTCGGGCCTCGTCGGCCTGGTTGTGGTCCTCTGCATCATGCTCGCCTACTACGCCCGCAGCGGCATCAACGCCACTGTGGCGCTGGTTTTAAACGCCGTCATTCTGATCGGCGTGCTGGCTTCCTTCAAGGCCGTCCTGACGCTGCCGGGCATTGCCGGCATCATTCTGCTGATCGGCATGGCGGTCGATTCGAACGTGCTGATTTTCGAGCGCATCCGCGAAGAGGTGCGCGCCGGCAAGGCGCTTTTCGCCGCTGTGGACGCGGGCTTTGACAAGGCATTTCTGACGATCATCGACACGCACGTGACCACCATCGTCAGCTGCGCCTTCCTGTTCATGTTCGGCACTCCGGCGGTTCGCGGCTTCGCCGTGACCTTGGTCATTGGTCTGGTGGCCAACGTATTCACTTCCGTGTTCGTTTCCCGCTACTTGTTCGACCTCGAATACAGCGGGTCGTCGCGGCCTGCGTTGAGCATCGGAATGAGATTGTGATAATGTACGGGCTTCCGCTCGGCGGGGCCCTGGAGTGAAGCGATACCGGGGAAAGCGGCCACTTACGCCGCAACCCGGCAAGGTTGCAGTCCATGGAACTGTTTCGACAAACAAACATTGATTTTCTCGGCAAGAAGTGGTTCTTCATCGGCCTCTCGCTGGCGCTGACGGCGGCGGGTTTCGCGAGCTGGATCGCCAAAGGCGGCTTGAAGTACGGCATCGACTTCACCGGCGGCGCCAACATCACCGTCCAATTCGCCATGAAGCCGCCGATCGACAAGATCCGCTCGGCCATCTCCGCCCGCATGCCCGGTGAAATCTCCGTACAGGAAATCACCGGACAGAACCAGGTCGTGATCGGCACCGGGTTGAAAAGCGATCAGGAGTTGCTCCAGGTGCGCCGCGTCATCGGCGAGACGCTCGCCTCCACCTTCGCCGAACACTCCGGCAAGCTCGATTTCAACAATTCCAGCGCGCAAACGGTTTTTGAACGGCTGCGCGATCCCTTCCCTGCGGCCGGGATCTCGCTCTCCGATCAGCAGTTGCTCGATCTGACCAAGGCCATGACGGGGTTCCGCGATACTCCGCCGCATTCCGGCGTGCTGGCCGGCCTGAACGAGCTCGCCTCCGTTCCCGGTGTCACCCCGGCCATGCTCAAGGTCATCGGCAACCAGTGTTCGTTCGCGCCTTACAACATCGTCGCCGTGGAAAGCATCGGCCCGAAGATCGGCGCCGAGCTGCGCAATAAGGCCGTGCTGGCCACGCTGTACGCGCTCGGCGGCATGCTGGTCTACATCGCCTTTCGTTTCGAGTGGATCTACGGCTTGGCCGCCGTGGTGGCGACGTTCCACGACGTGCTGATCACACTCGGGCTGTTTTCGTTGTTCAATAAAGAAATCTCGCTGAATGTGGTGGCCGCGCTGCTAACCCTGGTGGGCTATTCGATGAACGATACCATCGTCGTCTTCGACCGCATCCGGGAAACGGTCAAACAGGGTCGCCGCGGCGCTTTTGAGGCCATCGTCAATGAGAGCGTGAACCGCACGCTGAGCCGGACCGTGCTGACCTCCGGCCTGACGTTCATCTCGGCCATTGCACTGCTGCTGTTCGGCGGCCAGGTGCTGCACGGCTTCTCGTTCGCGCTGGTTTGCGGCATTATTGTTGGTACGTATTCTTCGATTTTTGTGGCCAGCCCGATCCTGATATTCTGGCGCAACTTCGCCGAAAAGCGGGGCCGGCCCCGGTCGGCTGCTTGACGGGAGTGGCCAGTTTGGTTCGAATGTAGTATGCTGCTGCTGGCGGAAGTTGAATTTGACCTGGTTCGGGCCGTTCGGTATCGGATGTGTCCCCCCTGCCTGGCAGACCGGGGTGAACGTTCACTGGTGAATCGAAAGACGGCCCAGATGTCCGCTTCGTTGGGAACCGCTGCCGCACGGCGGTGTCTATAAAGTTAGAGAGCGGTCTCCGCGGTGACGAAGACCGGCCCAAAGGGGAAAAGAAAAGATGTTCGAACAGAGTTTTGTCGACGGAAGGGCAAAGACCAACACCGGTTGGACCGTGTTCATTTCCTTAGGACTCCAGATCGGCCTGGTCACGGCGCTGATTATCATCCCGCTGCTGAATCCCGAGCTGCTCCCGCAAACGACTTTGAAGTCGATGCTTACGGCGCCGCCCCCGCCCCCACCCCCGCCCCCGCCGCCTCCTCCTCCCGCTGCCGTGGTGCGCGTCAAGGTGATTCCGCGGCAG
>JBEKHU010000129.1:0-7439 GCA_050012115.1 Bryobacteraceae bacterium
TCGCGTTCCTTTACGCTCAATGCTATCCGCTCCTGTTGCTGTGCCAATCCCCATTGGCTCACGTCTTCAAAACAGGAACTTTCTACTTTGCTCTCTTAGGAACTTCTCACGTTGCGCTGACAGTCGCGACACGTCATCTCCGCGACAGGCCACTAGCCCGATAGAATCAATCCATCCCCCGAAGGAGTACATCGCAAGGCTGGCTGTGCGCTTTGCGCTCCGTGTGGTCATTACGGCCGAGGGGGCGAAGGCGCCCCCTTAAGGATTCTTGTCGAGAAACACCGCTTGGGAACTGACGCTCCCGTTCTGGCCACCGCCGAGCGGGCCGGTTCCGCCAAAAATCTGGGTGACGAGCGGGATGATCGCCCCTGAGGCGCGGAAAGACAATCTGGCGTTGGTCCCTTTCGCCGAGGGCAATTGCAGGATCTTAGGGAAGAACGCCCAGCACCCAAAGCCCGCATTCTGGTACTGCTGGAACATTGGCGGAATCGTTCCCTGGTCAATTGCCTTGCCGGTCGCCGTATCCGACAACGTGACGGTGACTGTCGTTCCGGTTTGGTTTGTCGGTTCCATGTTGACCACCGCAAAGGAGCAGTCCGCACCCCCTCCGACCACCACCGGGGCGTACCAATTCGGGTAGGTCTGGTCCAACCAGGTAGCGGTCGTGGTGTAGTCCCAAAGCAACGTGCCGTCGCCGCCGGAGTACATTGTATGCAGCGTGGGCGGCGCCAATACGGCCAACCCGTCCGGGTCGGACGCGGTCGCCCAGCCGGCAACCGCAAGGTCCATTTCCGCCGGCTGTACGCTGCCAGGCGGACACATGACGCTCGCGTTGCCATAGGCGCAGACGGGCGCCAGCAAGTCCAGCGTGCCAGCGCACCCGTTATAGGCGCATTGGGCTAGAGTTGCCGTTCCACTCGGGGCGGCCGGCATCCCGCT
Organism: Bryobacteraceae bacterium; assembly: GCA_050012115.1. Lineage (GTDB taxonomy): Bacteria > Acidobacteriota > Terriglobia > Bryobacterales > Bryobacteraceae > CAIVVT01. Next base: position 940 of record JBEKHU010000129.1, read on the forward strand.
CACGCTGGTGTTGACAGGCGCCTGCCATTGCATATTCCCTTCCGGGCCGAGGTTATACCAAGTCGTCCCCCACTGCACTGTGGGAGTCGTGCCCGTGGCATCGTTTGACTGGTTGTTCAAAAACTCCATGTGCGCAGTAAGGCCGTTTCCAACCGGGACCCAGGGAAAGAAGAACATCCTGCCGCAACTGTGCCCGGCGGCGCAATTGAGGTAGGTATAATTCACCGGGTTGGGCCACTGTGGCAACGGTGCATAATACTGAAAAACGATGGGCGTGCCGGTGCTGGGAGAATAATTCCCATCGCCCGAGTAGGTGGCGGTGATGGTGTGCGGTCCGGCAGGGAGCGGACCGACGGAATAGGTGGCCCGGCCTGTGTCGTCCAGCGTCACCACAGTGCCGGGGCCGAGGTCCACGCTGAAAGTGATAGTACCGGAGGGAATGGCAGTTCCCGAAATGCCGATGACCGACACGGTAAAGCCGGTTGAAGTGCCTGAACCGGGAGTCGAAAAAGAACCAGCGACACTGGTCACCGAACCCGCCAGTAAAGGCCCCACGGTCACCTGGAAGATCTTGGAAGCCGAAAGCGCGTTATTGCTGTCGCCGTTGTAAACGGCTGTCAGGTTCTGCATTCCTGTAGGCAGGTTGCTGGCCGCCAGGGTTGCCACGCCACTGCTGTTCAGCGGCGCTGTGCCGAGAACAACGCCGGCCGCCAGGAACGTGACGACGCCCGTGGGATTGGCGGCCCCAGCCACCTGGGCCGTCAGCGTCGCCGGCAAGCCGGTGTGATACGGTCCGGGCGCGACGCCCAGCGTGGTGGAAGTCTGCGCCTTGTTGTTGAAAACCGAATCCAGATACGCAATGCGCAGATTCAGCCAATTGATGAGATATGCAACTTCGCCGTCATAGCTGCCTGCCGCCTCGGCGTTTGGCCAGACCTGGATGCCCTGCGCCGGCCAACGTCCGAAGTTGTTCACCTGGGACTGCTGGAGACTAGCGGCCTGCTGCTGGATGGATGCCAGCCATGCGGTGAACATGCCATTCTTCATGAGCGCGTTCCATTGCGCGACAACGTCCGCCTTGAAGGCCGGATCTTTAAACCACTGTATATACCAAAGTGCGTTTGTCTGCATCCAGGGGGCTGTTGGATCCATAATCGGCTCATAACTGACGTTACCTGAGCTGACATCGAAGTCCCAGATGGGTCCCATATAAAGCAGCGGGTTATTCCTGTCTTTATACAGATATGTGCTGCTGATGAAAGCGCCTGCATCCACGTTGCCCATGACGTCATTGACAATGTAGAAATTGACGGCCGAGGCTTCGTCGAAATATGCGCGCCAGCCCTGAGTGGGATCCGTAAAAGTAGCGGAAAAAAGCGCCGTCTCCGCCGCATCGACATAGTTGGAAATGTAAGAAGTCTGTGCGGGGACCTCCGGGTCCGGCGTAGAATCCGGATCCTGCAGACCAACGGGCAGGCCCTGGGGCGTCCAGAAAACGTAGGCCTCGTCGGCGTGGTCGTCAATCTCCAGCAGGTAACCGCCGGTCACCACGTCCGGCGCGGTATCGGTTTCAGCCAGTTCGGTGATATTGACCCTGTGGCTGTCGACCTTCACCTGTTCAACGAGCTGGTAATTGCCTTCGTACACGCCATTCAGGTAGAGCTCGACGAAAAGCGAATGGGGCGCCCACGGCATCAGGGCGCTGGTGCCGCTGGGAGACGGCGAATTCGACGGCGAGTTCAGGTATCCGTTCCCGATCGGGATGGCGTTGGCCAGCGCCGAAGCCGACCAGTCGCGCAGAAACGTCTTATCGTCGTAATTCGCCCGCAGGATATAGCTCTTGCTCTTGTCGCAAATGGCCTTGCCTTGACGGGTGACATAAGGGCAGGCGAGGCCCATGGTTCCAAGCAGGTCGAGACTGGTATTCAGCTTGACCTTATAGGAAAGCTTGGGCATGAATAGGGTCGTATTGCCATGCAGATGAAAGGTAGCCGTATTATCGCCATCGCCGGCGTTGGGCAGATACGACGTCTGGCCGTCGGCAGAAGTGATCGTGATGGTGCCGGGGATGTTGGTTGTCTTGTCCACGATCCCCACGCCACTCGTATTGATGTTCACGACCGGCAGGTTGATCGCCGAGGCTGCCGGCGCAAAAGAAGGATTGGAGACAGAAACCGTCACGTAGAGTTGCGAGGTTACCTGAGTAGATCCTGCCGCGCCAACGACAAGCACTGGAGCCGTCCAGCTCTGGGGTATTGGCAGAACCCACTTCGAAAAGCCTTCCTGCCCAGCCGAGCGAGAGGCGCTGAGGTACAGCGTTCCCGAACTGCCGGCTGTCAGCGTCAGCGGAGAGACGGAGATGCCTGACGGTAAGCCGGACAGCGTGACGGAGATCGGTCCGGTGTATGTGCTGGCGCTCGCCGTGACCACCACGGGGACATTCTGCTGGCCTGGATAGATGGTGAGGGAGGATGGCACCGCCGCTACGGTAAATGTCTGGCCATAGCAGACTGAGATCAGAGAGAGAATACAAATTGCATAGAGCACGCACACTCCAGCCTTCATGCACCAGAGCTTCTTCATAGTTCACCTTGCGCCGTCAACGGAAGGTTACCTGGAATTTCCTTTTTGAACTTCCGGGCCACGAACAATATACACCCATGGCGCGCTAGCGAGAGGCTTGGGTGGATTCTTCGCTGGTCTCCCTTACCGGACGCCTGCAGCGCCAGTCGGAGCACCTCGCGATATGGGTGCCCGTTCCTGCTCGCCAATCACCAACGCCACGAGCAGCGGTTTCCGCCCTTCCGTCAGAGGTTGTTACACAAACGCGCTCAGCCAGAGCACGAGATTCTGCAGCCAGAACTCCAACTGCCCGCCCCAGCGGGCGGCGAGCTTCTTCGGGAATTGCAGCTGCCAACTGTCGTTGGTCCAGTTGACGTCGAGCATGTGTTTTTTGAGCGGATCCACTTCCACCCAGTCCACCTTGGCTTTGTTGACGGACTTGAATCCAACCCAACGCTCGATGCCGTCCCACTGGCGTTTCTCGATCGAACCGTCGTCGAAATGGATCCACACGTCCACCGGCAGGACGGCGTCGCCCTCGCGCCGGATGCGCACCGTGTTCTCGTAGACATCCTTGTGGCCCTTTTCCTGGGAGGCCTTGAAGTCGATCTTGGACGCCTCCGCGACGCCGACCGTGCGGCGCTTGCCATGCTCGTCGAAAACACCCAGCCAGGTTTCGAGTTTCCGCGAGTTCACGGCGTCCACTTTGTAATCCAGCCGCCGGGCATGGAAGACGAACTGGTCGAACAGCGGCGTGAAGTCACGGCCGGAAACCTCGTTGACGACCTGCAGAAAACCGGACGTGTCGGGATGGTGGAAACGCCAGCGCTGCTGGTAGGTCCGCATCACGCGCGACATCGTGTCCGGCCCCATCAGGTTCTCGAGGGTGCGCAGGAAGACGGCCGTTTTCGGGTAGGAGTTCACGCCGTAGCTGTTGCCGCTGGCATAGTTCCAGGAGTTACGCAAAATTGGGTCGGAGTCCGGCAGCGCGGCGTAGGCGGCACGGTTTTCGGCCTCGGCGGAGAGCTTCGGCAGACCAAACCAGCTGGCCATCTGGAGACCAAAAAGGCGCAGTGGAAGGGCCGTCGGCCCATACACTTCGTCCATGATTTTGGTCGTGGAGTACGTGTTGAAGCCTTCGTCCAGCCACGACTCCTCGAATTCATTGGTCGCCACGAGCTGCATCCAGAACTGGTGGCCGAATTCGTGGACCGTCACGCCCTCGATTCCCAGCACGTCGCTGGGTTCCCGCCAGCCGGTCCCACAAGTGATGAAGGTCGGGTACTCCATGCCTCCCGCGCCTTCGCCGCCGTACGGCGGATCGACCAGCGTGAGCGTGCGGTAGGGATAGCGGCCGTAGCGCGTGCCGAAGCCCTTGATGCCGGCCATTGCGGCGCGGAAGTAGCGGTCGGCCTGCTCCGCGTGCTCGGGCTGCAGCATCAGCGTGATCCTGACGTCGCTCAGCCGCGCCTGGTCTTCGGGGATGCCAAAGAGCTTGGCCGCCCGGGCGATCTCCTCGGGCTTGACCTCGCGCGTCGCCTCGAAGGTGCGCTCGATCTTCAAGTAGGTCGGCTGCGCGGTCCAGGCGAAGTCGATCACGCTCGGCTGCTTGTAGGTCCAGGTAGTGGTCTTCTTCAACGGATCCGTGCGCTGGGCGAACAGTGCGCCGGTTGCGCCGATTTTGTACTCCGTAGGCAGCGTGATCTCGGCCGTGTAGTCGCCGAAATTGGCGAAAAACTCGCTCATGGCGTGAAACTGGTGGCAATTCCAGGCGGCTTTCTGGACATGCCGGAAGCCGGCCGTCTCCCACACGCCGAGCTTGGGGAACCACTGTCCGGCCAGGTAGAAGGTCCCGTGATAACCCGTGCGGGCGAAGACCGTCGGCAGTTTGGTCTCGAAATCGATGTTCAGGCGCAGCGTGGCGCCGGGCTTTACGGGCGCGGGCAGCGGCACCTCGATCACGGTCTGGTCGTCAATGTTGCCGTCGTCAGGCTGAATGAAGCGGATCGCGCCGGTAGGATCAGCGCCGTTTTCCAGGCGCATCCTCTTGACGTCGATCCAGCCCCACTCCTTCTTGTCGAAGAGATCGCCGCGCGCCTGCCCGCCGGATTCCCGCATGAAGGTGCTCTTCTGGTTCTTGAAGGCGTTCATGTAGAGGTGAAAGCGTAGCGCGGGCACGCTGTCGGGCGAGTCGTTGAGCCAGGTCAGCGTTTCGCTGCCGTGCAACATGTGCGTTTTCGTGTCGAGGGCGACCTTGAGGTCGTAGCTGGCGATGGGTTTCGTCAGTTCACCGGCGACGGGTGTCGTCAGTTGACCGTAAAGTCCGAGGGAGAAAACCAGGAACAGCCCGGCGAGCGAGGCCGCCTTGGGCGCTAGATACAGCCGAAATCCCATTACTTCTTCTCCAATCCGGTTTGGCGCCGGATCCACTGCGTAATCGTTTCCAGCGCCCCCGGGGCGATAGTTTCCTCTATCCGAACATACTCCGATACCGCGCCCGTCACGGCCGACTGGAACAGATGGTTCAGCCTGGGGACGCGCAGCGTTGTGAACTTGTCGTTGCCGCCCTTCTTCAGCGCCGCCGCGATCGCCGCCAGGTTTTCATCGGCCGCCACCTGGCAGTCCAGCTCGCCGTTCAGCGCCAGCACCGGCATCTTCAGCTTCTCGAGCGAGGTCGCAGGCTCGTAGCTCAGGAAGTAGCGCGACCAGGCGTCGTTGTGCGGCAGCAGCTTGTCGGCCTCGGGCGAGTATCCGAATTCGGCGTGGATCTTCTCCGCCGCCGCCGGGATCGACGGCTCGGCCTTGAGAATCGCCACCACGCGCTCCACGCGCTTGTGCTGCCACGCGATTTCGGCCTCGCTCATGCCCTCGGCGCGGGACATGGTGTCGGTCTGTTCCAGAACGATGCGTTCGCCCTTGACTCCGGTCCCGGCCAGCATCACCACGAAAGCGATGTCCTTGCGTTCCGCCGCCACCATCGGCGCGAGGATGCCGCCTTCGCTGTGCCCGATCAGCCCGACCCTGTGATGGTCGATGTTCGACCGCGCCAGCAGGGAATCCACCGCCGCCGAAGCGTCCGCGGCGAAGTCCACGCTGGTGGCCGTCTTGTAGTCGCCTTTCGACTTGCCGATCCCGCGCTTGTCGTAGCGCAGCACCGCGATGCCGTGGCGCGTCAGGTAGTCGGCCAGCACCAGGAACGGCGTGCGCCCGAGGATCGACTCGTCGCGGTCGTGCGGCCCGCTGCCCACGATCAGCACCACCGCCGGCGGCTCGCGCGTCTTCGCCGCGCCGGGAGGCTCGTGCGGGATGGTGAACGTGCCGCAGAGCGTGATGCTTGCAGCGCGATTTTGGAACTCCGCGTCCTCTGAAATGTAGGGGTACGGCGGCACGGGGTTTTGCGGCCGCTTCGGCGGCGCCACCAGGCCGCGGTGGAAGTTCAGCAAGAGCGACAGGCCGTGCTGGCGAAACTCTCCGCTGATCGTGTAGTCAGTGAGCTTGCCCTGGTAGGAAGCGCCGGCCGCATTCAGGCTGAACTTGACGAGGTTGAGGTCCAGGCGGATCTCGTCCACCGGGATCCCGCTGGCGCCCTGATCGAGACTGTCGAACGTCGCCTGAAGTGCGCCCTGCGGGGTCTGCCTGACGTGCAGCGCCAAGCGCAGCTTCTGGCCTTGGGCCTCCAGCGTGCCGATCCAATCGCCGGTCAGGGGCGATTGCGCCGACGCGGCGAAAACCAAACCCAACAACAGGGCGGACAAGCGGGCCGCGAGGCGCATTAGAGACATGATATCCGTCCGGCTCGCCCGCGGCGGCGGGCAATGTCAGCGCAACGTGAGAAGTTCCTAAGAGAGCAAAGTAGAAAGTTCCTGTTTTGAAGACGTGAGCCAATGGGGATTGGCACAGCAACAGGAGCGGATAGCATTGAGCGTAAAGGAACGCGA
>JBEKHU010000130.1:0-7433 GCA_050012115.1 Bryobacteraceae bacterium
AAGGCGATCGGAGGCCTGAGCGGGCTGCTGTTGACCGCCGCCGCGTGCGTCGCCCTCGCCCGTTGGATCGGGCGCTGGCGCAGCGCCTGAATGGACCTCTGAGGTGAAAAGCGGCACCCTGCGCAGTTTCCGGAATCTGGAGGATTGGAGCCGGGGCGGCTCCTGGCTGCACCGTCGCGATCCGCGCTTCAAGCTGCTCTCGGCGCTGGTCCTGCTCGCGGCCATCGCTGTTGCCCCGGCCCGCGGTTTCACTGGCTTGCTGCTCGCTTCGGCGGTCGGCCTTTCGATCCTCTTCATGACTTCCGTCTACGCTGGTTTGCCGCCCTTGTCGATCCTCGCGCGCGGCTGGGTCGTGCTGCCCTTCACCGGCGTCTTCGCGCTGCTGGCCTGGCTCGAAGGGAACCCGCATCGCGCGGCCACATTGCTGGCGAAACCGTGGCTCTCGGCCGTGACCGTTGTATTGCTGATGGCCACAACACCCCTGGAGCGTCTGCTGGCCGGGATGCAGTCGCTTGGGGTTCCCCCGCTACTCGCGTCGGTCGTGCAGTTCGTGTGGCGCTACCTGCACGTGGCCTTCGACCAATTGCGCCGCATGCAGGTGGCGCGATTGGCCCGCGGGGGCGAGCGCCGTTTCGTCTTCGCCACCGCAACAGTTGCCGTTCTGTTTGCCTCCAGTTCGGCGCGGGCCGAGCGGGTGCACCGGGCTCTGCTGGCTCGCAGCGGCGAAGCCCGTTTCCTTCTGCTGGATCCGCTGAAGATGCGGTCGGCCGACTTGTGGTTGCTGGGCGGGGCCCTATGCTCGGCGCTTCTTTTGACGGCTTCGGGAGCATGGCAGTGAGCCACCATCAGCCGGTCGTCGAAGTCCGTGGCCTGCGGTTCCGGTATGAGGACGGCACCGAGGCGCTCAGAGGCGTCGATTTTCTGGTGCATCGCGGCGAGCGCGTGGCGCTGTTGGGAGCCAACGGTTCAGGCAAGACTACGTTTCTGTTGCACCTGAACGGCATCCTGCGCGGCGAGGGGTTCATCGAGGTCTGCGGCACGGAGCTTGTCGATTCCAATTTGAAGTGGATCCGCCGGAAAATCGGATTCCTGTTTCAAGATCCCGACGATCAGTTGTTCCTGCCGACGGTGCTGGAGGACGTTGCCTTCGGTCCACTGGAGCAGGGCTGCCCTGCCGCAGAAGCAATTCGCAGAGCCCAGGCTGCGCTCGAGCATGTCGGCTTGCTGGCTGAAGCCGCTCGTGCGCCGCACCGCCTCAGCGCCGGTCAGCGGCAGCGCGTGGCGCTGGCCGGCATTCTGGCCGCGGAGCCTGAAATCCTGGTTCTCGACGAGCCGACCACGCATCTCGACCCGCCTTCCCGCGCGGCGCTGGTGACGCTGTTGGAGGGTCTGCCGCAATCCCTCCTGCTGGTCTCGCATGACGTGGCCTTCGCCGCGCGCCTGGCAAAGCGCGCCGTATTCTTCGAGCAGGGGCGAATCGTCGCCGATGGCCCGATCGATGAGATCGTCCGGCGGTTCCGCTGGGCCTGACCGGCGCTAAATCAGATTCGGAGTATTCATGGACCGTCGCGCCAATTGTGGGACGGACGTCTGCATGGTGGGGCGGACGTCTGCAAGGTGGGGCGGAAAGGACTCCTGATGCGTCCCTCCGGGATCTTGTTGCCGTCTATACCGGACCCGCTCCAGCGGATTGGTTCTGAAACATTGATTGCAGGACGGTTGAGGGTTCACCCACCGGTCACGCAGCCGGGGGTACCGCGAATCGCGCGTGAACGCGCACAACGCACTGGACGCGCCGGATCAACGCTCTCATACTGAAACGGCATGCTGGTCAGTCACCTAACGGCAGGTGCGCATGGAATCCATTTGCCGAAGACCAGATTCAGCGGAGAGAATCCTACTGGGCCACATCAGGACGTCCCCTTTCCTGTACCTGATGCGGGGTGGAGGGTGCGCATCAATAGCGAGAGTGTTTCCTAGGATGACTGTCAACTGATTCACCTCAACTGGAGACCGCACTCTCGCCTGGGAAAGGGCACAGCCTGAACCTCATGTTCCGGGTGTACAATGGGCCGTGAAAGCGGGATGGAAATCATGACAACCGTTCGAGGGCGACAACGGGAAAATGAGAGCCGCGCCGCTGTTGGGTAACTCCTGAGATGAAGGTCCGATGTAGTTCCTGTGGGCAGGTGTCTGCAGTGAACAGAACCCGGTCATGCGTGTTTTGTGGAGCGACGCTCCAACCATCGATTCCGGTTGACGCATCAAACAAACCAACACTTGGTGGTCGCAGCCCCAACGGCGGCGCAAGGCAAATCCAATGGGATTGGCTTGGCCGACTCGTGTGCGTATTTGTAGTTCTTCTTGTGTTCGCGCTGACAGAAGTGATTGGCAGAGCCGCCGGGCTGAGCCCCATAATTGCCAATTTGTTGGCCATTGGTATCGGGCTGTGCACGGCAGCAGGACTCGAGCGCAATACTGTTGACAATAGGAGAATGAAATGAGAATTAAGATAGACTTTCAAAGTCGCGCCGCGATCAAGCTAGCGGATAACGAGAAGGTCTCTCTCTGGGAACCAGGCGAGGGAACTTTCGACCTGACTGATTCGGTCCTCACTCTAAGCGGCTATTGGAAGGTTTCCGTGCTGGGCAATCTACTCCTAATCCCCTTTAGCTGGTTGGGACCTCTGATCAGGCAGATGTTCAAGAAAGATCGTCTTGAGTACATCCCTGTGGCAACCATTCAACGAATTATACTTCGCCGTAGGATTGGTGAGGGCACGTTTCATGTCTTTCAATCTCGCGAAGAGGGCACGGAAGTGCACGTTTTCGACGCCTTCATGCCGGACAATGTAATTGAGCAGCTGGAGTCCGAGGCGCCAAATGTCACGTTCGCTGAGGAACGACCTCGATGAAGCCGAAAACGGGAAACGCAAGCCGGAAGCCGGGGCACACTCCCCTCAATCACCGACTCCCCGCCCCCATTGCCTCGCATCCCCAATGAATAATCCTCCCCTTTTCAACCACTTAGAAATCTGACCCGCAAGTAAGCTTGCGCCCCCGCGCTACACTCCTTCGTCGCGCTCCCCCTGGGAGCCGCCGCGAAAGGAAGTTCACCATGTCTACATCCCGTCAGCGCGCCGCCAACCGCCGCAACTCGCAACTCTCCACCGGCCCCCGCACCCTCCGCGGCCGCGCCGCCGTCGCCGCCAACCCCCTCCTCCACGGCTTCTACGCCCGCGTCGCCATCCCCGACCTCGATGACCCCGCCGCCTACCACGCCACCCTCGCCGACTTCCTCGCCGACCTCCGCCCCGCCGGCGCCGTCGAAGTCGAGCTCGTCCACCGCTACGTCAAGGACCTCTGGAAACTGCGCCGCTTCGAGCGCCTCGAACGCATGTTCTTCGTCGATGCCATCGAGTGCAACGAACCCCGCGTCGCCGCCCGCATCACCGACCCCGAGCAGCGCGCCGGCCGCGCCTGCTTCGATGCCATCGAAACGCAGCTCATCCAGTTCCGAACCGTCGCCCCCCTCGAGCGCGTCGCCCTGCTCACGCACCGCCTCCGCCGCGCCCTCGATTCCACCCTCCGCCTGCTGCGCGAACTGCAGGCCGAACGCCTCGCCTCGGCCGCCCCGGGGGAGACCCCCTTCGCCGTGCTCGACACCCTGCCCCCCGACCCCCTCGACTATACCGTCGACAGCGGCCCTCCCGCCCCTTCGTCTCCTGTCGACGCCCCCGCCGCCCCGGTTTCCCCAGAATCGCCTGTCGCCCAGCCGCCTGCTGCCGAACCGTGTGCTACCGATCCGCGTGTTGCCGAGCCGCCCGTTTCTGAGCCGCGGCCGTCAGGGAGCGGATGCTTCGAGCCGCCCGTCGCTGAGCCGCGTATTGCCACCCCGCCTTCCGCGCCTTCCACACCCCCAAACAGCCCTGAAACACCCCCTGCATCCCCAACAATCCACAAGCTAAACCCAGAAATTGGCTTTGCTCCTTCTAAAATGCAATCAACCCCTCCGCCTCCCACCTCCAATCCCGTCTCCCGCCGCTACTCCAAACACCCCTCCCACCCCCGCCCCTAGCCGTCTTCTCTCCATGCGCCTCAACGGTAAACCATCCCTGGACTCTGGCAGCATGCGCTGTTGGCAACGATCCCGCCCCTCCTATCGCGCGATCCGGCCCAGTTGGCCCAAAATGGCGGCGGGAATCCTGCTCAGGGATGCAACCTCATTTGCTGCGCCTATGCGTATGGCTTCCTTCGGCATCCCGAACACGACGCAGCTAGTTTCGTCCTGCGCTATCGTTCGGGCGCCGGCCTGCTTCATCTTCAGCAACCCGCGGGCGCCGTCGGACCCCATTCCGGTGAGCAGGACGCCGACCGCGTGCGAGCCGGCCGCCTCCGCCACGGAACTGAACATCACATCCACGGAGGGCCTTTGGTAGCAGACGCGGGGACCGTCCTGGACGGTAACTCGAAAGCCTCCGCCGGGCGATTTCCGCAGCAGCATGTGGAAGTTCCCCGGCGCGACCAGGGCCCGGCCGCGAACCAGCGTATCGCCGTCTCGCGCCTCCTTGACCTCCATCCGGCAGATTTCATTCAACCGGTTGGCGAAGGCCAGAGAGAAGACGGGAGGTATGTGTTGGGTAATCACGATGCCGGGGCCGTCGGCAGGCATCCGGGTGAGCACTTCCTGGATCGCCTCGGTTCCTCCCGTGGAGGCGCCGATCGCAACTACCGTAGCGCTGTCGAACGTCGGCAGGAGCGGGGGCGGCTCCGGTTCGGCGGGCGGCGTTTCCGGCGGACGCCGGAGACGAGCGGCGCCGGCGGCCCGGATCTTGGCCGCCAGGTCCATCCGCAATTCGCCTACCGAGTAAGGGCCTCCAGGCTTGGCCAGCACCTCGACTGCGCCGAGACGCAAAGCCTCCAACGTCGCCTGGCAGCCGGCCTGGCCGAGCGAGCTGATCACGACGACCGGCATCGGCTGGTAGTGCATCAACTTCCTGAGAAAGGTCAGCCCGTCCATCCGCGGCATCTCGATGTCGAGCGTCAGCACGTCCGGCTTCAGCGCGAGGATCTTGTCGCGGGCCACAAACGGGTCAGGCGCCGTTCCCACGACTTCGATGTCCTCCTTCCTCGGACAAGGCCTCGGACAAGAGCTTGCGCACGATTGCCGAATCATCGATGATCAGGATCCTGGTCTTGGTCATACGGTCTGCTGAAGCTCCAAAGATACGGTGAGGATTCCGTCCCCGAGGTCGAACCAGCGGTTTGCGCCGGCGCCTCCGAAGCTGACGTCCTGCTGCGGTGGGACCAACTCCGGGTGGGTGATCTGGAATGTCGCATTGCGCTCCAAACGGCTCAGTACCGAGCCGCAGATCATGTTGGCCAGCTCGCAAACCACCTCCTCGGCCTGAGAGTCGGATACTTCTATCTCTTCCCGCCCCAGGAAACCGGCGCCCACGACGCGGGCCAGTTTCATGGGGATGCCCACGCGAAACCCGCCCGAAGGGTTGTCTTGGAAGTGTAGCTCCGCGGTGAGCGCGGGCGTGCCGCCGACTTCGGGCGCGACGACCCCCTCCGCACTGGCGAGCACTGTCGTGAAGCACATGGTTTCGAGGACCTCCTCGACCGCCCACGCCAGCACCGTCTGAATCTCATTCGGTTCCATGGGCGACCCCCAAACTGTGTTCCAGTTCTTCCCGCAAGGTTTCCGGCGCGAAGGGCTTGGTGACATATCCCTTCGCCCCCAGCGTGAGCATCTTCTGAATACGGCCCTCGGTCCGGTCCGTGGACACGACCAGGACCGGGATCAAACGCAAGACCTCATGTCCGGACATCCGCCGCAACAGCTCTTCGCCATCCATTTGGGGCATGTTGATGTCGGTGAGTACCGCATCCACCCAGTTGTCAGCGAGCAACTGCAGTGCCTCCTCACCATTCGAAGCCTCAAGGCATCGGCCCACCTCCAAACCGGACAGCTCCAGCACGCGGCGGATGAAGCTGCGCATCACCGGAGAATCATCCACGATCAGGACATGCAGTTCCATCAGCGCCCTCCCTTGCCGTTTGCGGACACCGGTATCTCGCGGTCCGCCATTCCCGGCCCGCGGACCCAAAAGCGGCCGGTCGCAACCTCCAGCCGCACGGTACGGGACGCCGTCCCGCCAGTCTCTTCCCCGTGGATCATCACCCCCGCCTTCCAGAGGATCTTCCGCAGCGCGAGGTGGTTGCGCTTGCCGATGTTGAACACGCCGTTCTCGTCCATCACCTGCGCTCCACCCGCCGCCCGCACCACCAGACGGCGCTTCTCGGCGCCTAATCCGTAGGCCGAGTGAAACAGCAGCGGAATGCCGGTGTCGGCGAACATGAACGGGTTTTGGCTGGCCTTGGCCGGGTTGAGCGAGGATTCCGGCAGCATGAAGTGCAGCAAACCGCCCACGGCGGCCACCGGATCGTGGATCGCCACCGCGATGCACGATCCCAACGCGTAGGACGCCAGGACCGTTTCAGCTGCGTTGCTGACCTTGCAATCTCCAACTCCCACCGTCAACAGATTCACCATTTCCCCTTCTCCCGGCCGTCAGAGGAAGCTTTACGGTAAACCGCCGGCTGGACATACCGGAGACCATGCTCGATTCCCGTCAGGCTCTCGGCGTGCCCGGTCAGCAGATAGCCGCCCGGCTCCAGGCACCCGACCAGGCGCTCCACCACCCGCTGCTGTGTCGGCTTGTCAAAGTAGATCATGACGTTGCGGCAGAAGATGAGCGGAAGACGGCCGATCTGGGAAACCGGATCGAGCAGATTCAGCCGGCGGAATTCCACCAGCGCCCGCACTTCCTTCTTCGCGCGATAGCAGCCAGTCCAGTCGCCCTCGCCGCGCAGCCAATACCTTCGAAGCTGGTGACCGGGCAGGCCCTCGAAGCGCTCCGCGGGATAGATCCCTTGTTCGGCCTTAGCCAGCGCGCGCGTGGAGATGTCGGTCGCCAGGATGCGGACTTTCCCGGCTGCGATCGAACCAAATTCCTCCAAAAGGCACATGGCGATCGAGTACGGCTCCTCGCCGGTGGAGCAGGCAGCGCTCCAGATGCCGATGGTTCCGCCGTCCCTCCACTCCGGCAGAAACGTCTTTTGCAGAAAATCGAAGTGCGCCGGCTCGCGAAAGAACGACGTGTGGTTGGTGGTGAGGGCGTCAATCAGGTTGATGAGCGACTCCCCCGTCGAGTCGGCGACGACGTGCTGGTAGTACTCGTCGAAGGACCGGCATCCGGATATGCGGATCTGCTTGCCCAACGGGGCGGACACCAGGGTCTCTTTGCCCGCCCGCAGGTCGAGGCCGAAGGTGTCATAAGCAAGCTGGCGGATCTTGGCGAACTCGCGCGCCTTCAGCGGGCGGCAGGAGGTGTCGTCAAGCGTGGGCATGCGCTCCCCACAAGCCGC
>JBEKHU010000131.1:0-7410 GCA_050012115.1 Bryobacteraceae bacterium
ACGGCCGCCGGCGCAGGCGCCCCCTCCGTCTGCGAAATCGCGTCCAGCGCGAAAAGGATATCGCGGGCCGACTGGAAGCGTTGCTCCGGACTTTTCTCCAGGCAGTGCGAGACGATGCGCCGCAACGCCGGTTCGGCGACGGCGCCCGGGTCCGGTTCCTTGGTCAGGATGGCGCTGAACAGATCGACCGTCGAATCTCCCTTGAACGCCCGGTCGCCCGTCAGCATCTCGTAGAGCACGCAGCCGAAACTGAACAGGTCGGTGCGCTGATCGACCGGCTGCCCGCAGGCCTGCTCCGGGGACATGTAGGCCGCGGTGCCCAGCACGGAACCGACATTCGACCCGAAGCTCCTGGTCGGATCGTCGTCCGTCGGCGCGGCGGCGGCGACCTTGGCCAGTCCGAAATCCAGGATCTTGACGTGGCCGTCCTTGGTGAGGAACAGGTTCTCCGGCTTGATGTCCCGGTGGATGATACCCTTGGCATGCGCCGCGGCCAGTCCGCCCGCCACCTGCCGCGCATAGTCGATCGCGCGGCCGGCACTCAGTCTGCCGCGGGCCAGGCGATCCCGCAGCGTCTCGCCGGCCAGCAGTTCGGCCACCAGGTAAGGGCACTGCTCGTGCGTGCCGATGTCATAAATCGCCAGGATATTGGGGTGGTTTAATGCGCCGGCGGAGCGCGCCTCCAACTGAAACCGCCGCAACCGGTCGCCGTCCTGGGCGAAGGACTCCGGGAGGATCTTCAGCGCGACATCCCGCTGCAGGCGCGTATCGCGCGCCTTGTACACCTCGCCCATTCCTCCCGCGCCGATCGGCGCGATGATCTCGTAGGGTCCCAGACGGATGCCGGCTGCGAATTGCATCTCGACCTATCTGTGTGATTTTAGCGTAACGTCGCGGGGCGTACCGGGCTGATTGAGCCAGTTGCGGAGACAACGTTCCTGCGCCGCGACTATGCGGAGCAGTCCCCACGCCATTGCGGCGTCGCGACCGAAGGACCGGACGCCGGCGCGCCGTCATGCGCATTGGAATGGCGGCACGCCGGTGTTGAACTGGCCCGCCAATCGGCGCTAGGCCTTCTCGGCTTGCTGTTGCGCGATCGGGCCGATGATCGGCAGCACCAGCGGGTTATTGTTGTACGCTCTCCACATCAGGAACAGCCACAGCAGGAATCCGCCGAAACCGATCACCAGGCTGATCAGCAGACTGAGCAGGCTGAAAAGCACACCCAACAGACCGTAACCCAGGGCCGTCAGAATGATGTGCAGGCCGAACCAGAAGATGATCCACGCTATGTGGTAGAAAATCGACTGGAAGGCGTGGAAGCGGATCGTCTTGTTCTGGTTGTAAGGCTGGAGCACCAGGAACAGAATCCCCGTCACCAGGCCCAGAACATAGCACAGCGCGCAGGCCAGGTTCTCCTGCATGCCCGCTGCCGACCCCGGTCCGGCCGGAGGCGGAGTGTAGGGCTGATAGCCCCCCGGCGCCTGTCCCGGCGGGGGCGCAGCCGCCGCCGGAGCTCCGCATTTCGGGCAGAAGGCGCCACCCGCCGTCTCCGCCCCGCAATTGCTGCAAAATGCCATTGACTCTTTCCCTCCCTCCTCGCAACTGTAACCGAACGCACCGCGCACATACAAGCGGAATTCGCACGCGCCTGCCCGTTGGTCCATTCGCGCGCCGGACGCCTTTGAAAACCCGGTTTTCAGGCCGCTCTCCGGCCGCAATTAAGGCTCGCGCAGCGGTGCCTGCTGCGGCCGTGGCGGCTCTCTCCACTCCACGCTCACCCGGGCCGCGCCCAGCAATTCGCGCATTTCAGACAAACTCAGGTACATCGTGCGTCCGCCGGCATCGGTCAGAGTCAGGCTGCGCAGCGTGCGCAAGTCGATCGTTCGAACCCGCAGTATTCCGGCTCCGTCCGTGGCCGCGCCCGCGTCCCCCACCGGCCCGCACGGGGCGCCGCACATCGGGTTCCAGGCGCAGCCGCTCAGGCGGACGCCGGGGAGCGGTGCGCCGCCGGCCTTGCGCATCGTGATCGTGTATTCGCGCTCGCCCAGCGTCCACACCCGCTTGAGCGTGATCTCCGGCTCCAGGCCGGTGACGATGTCCGTTCTCCCGGCGTAGGCCGTCCCGGCGGGACCGTCCGGCTGTTCCTCGAAATAGGGCAGGGAAACGGCCAGCGGCGCGCGCAGGGCGGTGACAGCGATCTGGCCTTTGGCGTCGCTGACGAACTCGCCCAGCGGGAATCCGACCGCCAGGCCGCAGTGATTGTTGTTCGCCCCGAACACCGCCACCCGCACGCGCGCCTTGCTAAACGGGCGGCCGTCGGGATACAGCAGCCGCAGCGTGCGCTTTTCCGGCCGCGGCAGCACCAGCCCGGCCGGGTCCGCGCGTCCCAGTGTGCTCAGCGCCCGCAGCCAGTCGCCGGCCTCCTCGACGTCTTCGATCCGCGCCGAGAGATACAACAGCGGGAACCGCTTGGAGAGTTCGGCGCGCTCCGTCCTGTAGGCCGTTTCGATCTCTTTCGAAGACGGTGCGGGCAGCGCTTTATCCGAGACCCCCAGCGCCAGTTTGCAACTGTCGCCCCAGTCCGAGCACTCGGGGTAGCTGGCGCCCGCGTCCGGCTCGATTTGGCCGTTGCGGATCAACCCCACCAGCACCGCCGGGTAGTCGCCCCAGCCGTTCTCGATCAGCCACAGCTCGCCGTACACCACCGGGTGCGCCGGATCTCCCAGGAAGACGCGCGGCAGCTTCGGCTCCGGGGACGCGCCCCAGCCTGTGGCCAGCAGCGCAAACAACGTCAGAAATGTTCTCATTGTGGAACTCGTGTCCCCCGTATTCTATGTGGCGCGAAAAATAGACTCAAGCCGGGGGAGGCGGCTCACGATAAGGACGGTATGGGCGCAGTGTTGAGTCCGATCGATATCATTGATACCGCGTCCGGGGTTTCCCCCTACGCGTCGCTCCATTTACCAACCACGGTCCTTTCCCGCGCCACGCCACAGGACGTTGCCGTTCTCAGCGTTCAGGCGATTCAACTGGGAGAGACCGATTCGCTGTTCGGCCACAGTCAGGCCAATGACCCGTTCGCGACACAGACCGCCATTGATAGTGCGCTGTCGAATACGAGCCCGCTGCCAGCGACGGCTTCCTCGGGGTCCACGGCAACTACGGCCTCCGAGCCGTCCTCCGCCGAGACGCCCGAGCAGATGCTGGCGGGCTTGCAACTGCAGACCGTCCAGGCCCTTTACGGCAGCCAGAACCAGGCCACGTCCACCTTCTCCGTCATGGCCTGAACGCAGCCAAAACCGGCGCCGGGACCCCGCACCCGCGCCCCTAAGTGACTACTAGTAGTCACCGGTCAAAAACATGGTCTTGAGAATCAATAGATTACAGACACCGCTGACTACTCAGTAGTCATCCGACCCGCCGCTGGCAGCGGGGGAGCTAGTCGCGCACCCACAACTTGGCGGCCGCGTGCTGCAATTCGTCGCGAAACCGCGGATGGGCGATCGAGATCAGCAACTCCGCCCGCTGCCGCAGGTTCCGCCCGAAGAGGTTGACGGCGCCGAACTCCGTCGCCACCCAGCGCACGTCGCCGCGCGAGGTGACCACGCCCGCGCCGGGCTTCAGCCGCGGCACAATCCGCGACACGGCGCCGTCTTTTGCCGTGGACGGCAGCGCAATCACGGCCACGCCCTCGCTGGCGTGCGCGGCCCCGCGCACGAAATCCACCTGCCCGCCGATGCCGGAGAAGGGCACCGAACCCAGCGAATCGGCGCACACCTGCCCGCCCAGGTCGACTTCGATGGCCGAGTTGATGGACACCATGCGCCGGTTCTGGGCGATCACGAACGGGTCGTTGACGTAGCGGTTGGGCAGGAACTCGAACATCGGATTGTTGTCGACATAGTCGTACAGCCGCCGCGTGCCTATGGCGAAGGAGGCCACGCATTTGTGCGGGCGCAACGTCTTCTTGTTGTTCGTGACGGCCCCGCATTCGATCAGGTCGATCAGCCCCTCGGTGAACAGTTCGGTGTGGATGCCCAGGTCGCGGCGGTCCCGCAGCAGCGCCGCCACCGCGTCGGGGATGCCGCCGATGCCGATCTGCAGCGTCGCCTCGTCGGGGATCAGCGGCGCGACGTGGCGCGCGATCTCGCGCTGCGTCTCGGTGATCTCTTCCGGCGCCTGCTCCGGCATCGGCCGCTCTTCCTCCACAAACGCCTCGACGTCGTGCACCGTCAGGAAGCTGTCGCCCAGGGTGCGCGGCATGCGCGGGTTCACCTGCGCGATGACGTGCCGCGCCGTGCGCGCAGCGGTCAGCGACATATCCACCGAAGTGCCCAGGCTCATGTGGCCGCTCTCGTCCGGCGGCGTGAGCTGGATCAGCGCCACGTCGATCGGCAGAATGGATTCGATGAACAGCCGCTCGATCTCATGCAGGAAGATCGGGACGAAATCGGCGCGGCCTTCCTGCACGGCCTGGCGTACGTTGCCCGCTACGAATAGCGAATTGTGGCGGCAGTGCGGTGCGTACTCCGGCGCGGTGTAGGGCGCCGGGCCGATGTTGATGGCGTGCAGCACCTCGACGCCGCGCAAGGCCTTGAGCCGGCGGCACAATGCCTCGATCAGCGCCTGCGGGGCGCAGGCCGCCATGTGTATGAAGACGCGCTGCTGGCTCTGCAGGCGTCCCAGGGCCGCCTCGGCCGTCGTCTTCTTTTCTTCGTATACGCTGCGCCAGTCGGACATATACACCGCCATCCACGCTAGCATGACGCCGCGCCGGAGAGTGGACAGAAGCGGCGCAACCGCGGTGGCGCCGCGGTATTTCACCGTGCGCGAATCGTGTTTTCACCGTGAAAACACCGTGTTTTTACCGTAAAAACACCGTTTTTTGCGTTTCCGCGTAACTACGGTTTTCTAAAGGACTTAGCCAGATTGGGCGCAAACTGCGTGCACACGCGGCGTGTAAGTATCGAGTTTTAAAGGCCTTACGCGATCGTCACCGTGCGTCACGGTGGATGTAAGGCAAATAAAGGACTTACGTGAATTTCATGTGCATTTTGACGCACATTAACATGCTTCACCGTGCGTCACGGTGGATCTGTGGCAATAGAAAGACTTACGAACATTAAAGTGCCACATTAACATGCTTCACCGCGCGTCACGGTGGATCTGTTGCAAACAAAGGGCTTGCAAACATTAACACGCGCATTTTTGCGCGCGCACCGTGCGTCACCGTGTATCTACGGTGATCTAAAGGACTTATCGACAATTCACCGTGTTTCGCCGGGCACGGCAACAACACGGTGTTTTGGCGTCGGCGGGATGGTGCGGCGCGGGGCGGCCGCGGCATGCGACAATTCGGTTCGGCGGTATGAAGATCACCTGCGTTGAAACCATCACCCTCAGGCGCGGCATCACGGTGCATGCCGGGCCGATCCGCTGGCTGTGGCTGCGTCTGCACACCGACGCCGGCCTGACCGGGCTGGGCGAGACCTACCCGTTCCCGGAGGCCGAGGCGGGCGTGGTCCATGGGGCGCTGGCGCGGACGCTGCTGGGGCAGGACCCGTCGCGCATCGACTGGCTGTGGCGCGAGATGCACCTGGCGGTCTCCTATGCCGGCTGGGCCGGGGCCGAGATCCGGGCCATCAGCGCCGTCGACATGGCGTTGTGGGACCTGGCCGGGAAGGCGGCCAGGCAGCCGGTGTACCAACTGCTGGGCGGGGCCTCGCGCGAGCGGATTCCGACCTACAACACGTGCTACGACCATCTCGACTTTCACCGCGAGCCGGAGCGGCTGGCCGAATCGTTGCTCGATTCGGGCATCCGCGCCATGAAGATCTGGCCGTTCGACCCGGTGGCGCGGCGCAGCGGCGGGCAGCGCATTACGGCCGAGGAGATCGAAGAAGGCCTGGAACCGCTGGTGCGCATCAGGAAGCAGTTCGGGCGGACGATGGACGTGGCGATGGAGTTCCACGGCTTCTGGAGCCTGGCGGCGGCGCGGCAGATCGCGCGGGCGCTGGAACCGCTGGAGCCGATGTGGCTGGAGGAGATGCTGCCGCAGGATAACCTGGCGGCGTACCAGGAACTGGCGCGGGCGACGCGGCTGCCGCTGACGCTAAGCGAGCGGCTGGCCACGCGCTGGGGCTACCGGGAGCTGTTCGAGAACCGGGCGGCGGCGGTGATCATGCCCGACATCGCGTGGTGCGGAGGCATCTCGGAGGCCAAGAAGATCGCGACGGCCGCGGAGACGCATTATCTGCCGGTGGCGCCGCACAACTGCGGCGGGCCGGTGCTGCACGCCGCCTCGCTGCACCTGGCGGCCAACATCCCCAACCTGTACATCCTGGAGAGCGTGCGGCGGCACTACGGCGACGAGTACCGGGGCCTGGTGACGCCGATCGTGCAGCCCGGGAGAGGCACGTTCCCGCTGCCGCCCGGGCCGGGGTTGGGCGTGGAACTCGAGCCCGAGGTGCTAAGGCGCGAGGACGCCATCATCCGGCGGAGCGAAGCCTAGTCATCGGGGATGGGGAAGACAAGGAACGCCTCCGTTGGAGGCGGTCGAAGGTATAATCGGTCCAGCCTGCAGGCTCGACCGTGCATCCCGGTATCTTGCCTGGAGCGATCATGCGCAAGCGTTATCTCATCGGCCTATTTCTGACGACGGCTGTGTGGGCCCTGGGCCAGATTCCCACGGCGCGGCAGCAGGTGCTCGAAGCCATGCGGCAGCGGCCCGGCGATCCCTGGCCGAGAGGGCAGGGACACGTGCCTTTGGCCATGCCAGGCAGCGAAGAGATGCAGAAGGCGTATCATGAGCCGGGCGGCAGTTTCAGCCCTGTGGTCAAAAGCTTCGGGGTTTCGATCTGGATCGTTTCCCCGGAAGGGAAGATACTGCAGACCAGCGACAGCATTCCGCTTTCCGACATCCAACAGAAGCTGGTGTGGCGGGACGGCGTTGTGATGCCGTCGCTATCCACGGAGACCCAGGAGTACCGGACCGATTGGTCGGTGGGGCCGGAGAACGGTAGCTCCCGTCTGGCTCTCTCCGCGCAGCCGCAAGCCGATCACAAGATCATGCTGGTGATCCGCAGCGTCGGCCCGGCCGGGGATGCCATTGAGTCCCTGCGCTGGGATGGCGAGCGCGTGCGCGTCAATGGGAGGTTTTCGGTCCGGCTCGAGCCCGCGCCTGTTTCCGTCTATGTGGGGGCGGAGGGTCCGCCCGGATGGACCGCAGCCCACAGCACCGAGAGCCGCTGTACGGGTCAGGACGGCTGGTGCTATGCCAGAATCGAACTGCCCGGCCCGGGGCACTACCGCCTCTCGATCCAGGACTCTTATCCGCGCCCGGCGCCGGCTTTAGCGGTGTCCAGCACCCGGGCTTCGCTGGAGCTGGAACTGCCGGACAAGCGTTTC
>JBEKHU010000132.1:0-14969 GCA_050012115.1 Bryobacteraceae bacterium
CGGACTCGAAGTCACCCCGATCTATCCCTAGTGGCCTGACCGCAAGTTGCGGCGTTGCAGGGGACCGCTTGCTGACGCTCGCGGCTCCGAACGGAGCCACGACCGCAAGGGAGTGGTTCCCCGCAACGGCACGGCATGACACGGTCAGAAGACTGGCGCGCGCGAGCTACTTCTTCAACGCCGGAGTGCCGGGCGTGAGTTGCGCGGGCGGCGCCTTGCCGGCATCGGGTGAGCCGAAATAGTCCGGGTTGAACTTCACGGTCGCCTTCTCCCTCAGCGCGCGGACAGTCTGTGTGGCGGCTTCGTTCTGCTTCGCCCGTTCCAGGTCGCCCCGCACCTTTTCGAATTCGGCGGTTGTGCGCTCTTGCACCTGGATCACGTGATAGCCGAACTGCGTTTTCACCGGCTCGCTGATCTGGCCGGCGGTCAGGGCAAAGACAGCCTTTTCGAACTCCGGAATCATGCGGCCGCGGGACAGCGTGCCCAGGTCTCCGCCCTTCGCGCCTGTGGCGGTGTCGTCGGATTCGGCCTTGGCCACGGCGGCGAAGTCCTCGCCTTTCACGATGCGCTCCCGCAGGGCTGTGGCCTTGGCCAGCGCCTCGGCGTCGGTAAGCTCCTTCTGGTCTTTCCGCACGGCGATGCGCGAGCCCTGGAACCGCACCAGAATGTGCCGCGCCTTGGCTTGATCGAACTCCGACTTGCGCGCCTCATAGGCGGCTTTCAGTTCGGCCTCGCTGGGCTTGGCCGTTTGCACAAGCAGTTGGTACATTGCGTTGGCCAGCAGATTGTCTTCCTGCATTTTGATCTGGCTGGCAAGCTCCGGGTTGGCGAGAAGCCCCCGGCTGCGGGCCTCCTGCGCCAGGATCTGCATGTCGGCCACCTTGTCGGCCAACTGCCGCTTGCCCTCCGGCGTGGCCGCCTGGGCGCGAGCCTGCTGAGGCAGATTCGCCAGCAGGCGCTCGAACTGCGTGCGGGTCATTGTCTCGCTCCCGGCCGTGAAGACGACAGGATCGGACGCCGCCGGCGCGGGAGTTGCCGCGGCGGGTGGTTGCGCGGCCGGCACTTGCGCCCACAGCGCGGCCCCGAGCATCGACAATAGAATAGTTCTCATTTAACTATGCTACCCCGACCTGGAGCCCGCGCCGAGCGCCCCATGGCGCGTTCTAAAGACGTTGCGACGAAGCCCACCAGTTGGAGGGCCGTCTGGCCCGACATCCGGGAACTGCTGTGGCCGCGCCGCGGCCAGTTGCTGTTGGGCCTGGTGCTCATCGGCATCAGCCGCGCGGCGGGCTTCGTGCTGCCGGCGTCGTCGAAGTACTTCGTCGACGAGATTCTCACCAAACACAACAACCACAGGCTGCTGCCGCTGATCGCGGCCATCGTAGCCGCCACCGCCCTGCAGGGCCTGACCGGCTACTGGCTGACGCAACTGCTCTCGAAATCGGCGCAGCGGCTGATCGCCGAATTGCGCTGCAAAGTTGAGCGCCACGTGACGCGCCTGCCGGTGACGTATTTCGACGCCAACAAATCGGGCCAGCTCGTTTCGCGCATCATGAACGACGTCGAGGGCGTAAGAAACCTGGTCGGCACGGGCCTGGTGGAGTTCGTCGGCGGCATCCTCACCTCGATCGGGTCGTTCTTCTTCCTGATCCGCCTTAGCCCGCTGATGACGGCGCTGATCGCCGCGGTGGTGCTGGTCTACATGGGCGTGTTGCAAAAGGCTTTCCGGACTCTGCGGCCGATCTTCCGCGAGCGCGGCAAGATCACGGCCGAAGTCTCCGGGCGGCTCACCGAAACGCTGGGCGGCATCCGCGTGGTCAAGGGCTACCACGCCGAAGCGCGCGAGGACGAGGTGTTCGCGCGCGGGGCGCGGCGGATTCTGGATAACGTCCTGCGGTCGCTCACCAGCGTGGCCGTGCTGAGCCTTTCGGCGACGGTGCTCCTGGGCCTGGTGGCCGCGTTGGTGATGTACGTCAGCGGCCGGCAGTCGCTTTCGACGGGCAGCTTCGTGGCGTTCACCATGTTCCTCGGCTTCCTGGTGGCGCCGGTGTTCCAGATCGTCGGGATCGGCACGCAACTCACCGAGGCGGTGGCCGGCCTCGAGCGCACGCGCGAAATCCTCAACCTGGCGCGGGAGGACGCCGATCCGCGGCGCAAGGTCGCGCTGGGTCCGATCCGCGGCGAGGTGCGCTTCGAGGGCGTAGCGTTTGAATACGAGGCCGGCAAGCCGGTGCTGCACGAGGTTTCGTTCGAGGCCGCGCCGGGCACCGTCACGGCGCTGGTCGGCTCTTCGGGCTCCGGCAAATCGACGACCATCGGGCTGGTCAGCTCGTTCCACGCGCCGCGCGAAGGGCGCGTCCTGGTGGACGGCATCGATCTTTCGACGGTGCGGCTGGACAGCTATCGCTCGCAGCTCGGCGTGGTGCTGCAGGAGTCGTTCCTGTTCGACGGCACGATCCGCGAGAATGTCGCCTTCGCGCGCCCCGGCGCTTCGCGCGAGGAGATCGAAAGCGCCTGCCGCACGGCGCGCGTGGATGAGTTCGTCGAGCGCTTTCCGGAAGGCTACGAGACCATCGTCGGCGAGCGCGGAGTGAAGCTCTCGGGCGGCCAGCGCCAGCGCGTCTCCATCGCCCGCGCGATCCTGGCCGATCCGCGCATCCTGATCCTGGACGAGGCCACGTCGAGCCTGGACAGCGAAACCGAGGCGCTGATCCAGGACGGGCTGGGATGGCTGATGCGCGGGCGCACGACCTTCGTCATCGCCCACCGCCTGAGCACCATCCGCCGCGCCGATCAGATCCTGGTGATGGAAGGCGGGCGCATCGTCGAGCGCGGCAACCACCGCGAACTGTACGCGCTTAAGGGGCGCTACTACGACCTGTACACACGGCAGCACGGCCTGGAGGCCAACCTGTTCCTGGCCCCTGGCGAGGGCGATGCGGAGTAAGAGCCCAGGCGCTCGCTTCAAAATGGCGAATGGTCAAATTTGACCGTTTTGAACGAAGAATCAGCAGCTTACAGACACCAAACGGTCAGAATTGACCGTTTGTTCCCGCGCTGGCGCTTGATTTGCGGCTTCCAAATACCCGCGTTCGCAGCCCCGCCTTGAGAGACGCCTGCCTGCTGAGCTGCGTCGGGCATAGAGGCCCTCACAGGATGTTCACCGCCCTCGCTGCCAGCACCGCAATGATGGCTAAAGACAGTAGTGACTGGAGCATCATCAGAGCCTTGGCCCAACGCGACAAGATCTGCGTATCCGTGGGTGACAAAGCGGTGCTCGTGTTGAAAGAAAGAAAGAGATAGTCGATGAATCGCGGATGCCATCTGTCAGGCTTGGCGGGGGAATCCTCGTGGAGGGCCATCTGGGGAAAGAGGAATGCGCCGTCTTCGTGACGCCTTTTCTTCTCCCTCATGTGAGGACCCCCAGCGTCCAGCGTCCAATACCAGGCCGCGAAAACCACCACATTGCTAACCCAAAGGGAGCCTGCCGCCTGTAACAGTCCCACGGGCACGATCCGATGGGATGGCAGAGAGCGTATGAGCAGGAAAAGGGACGCGATCAAAGTAAATGTCACGGCACTCAACAGGATCAACCCAACAACATGGGCTATCCGCGCAGCACCTCTGGAGTGAAACCACAGAACGAGGGCGGCGAGCACGGCGAAGGCCGCAGCCAGTATCCAGCTCGGTTCGAGAGTGAGCACCTCCGGCAACGCGAAATGCAGCGCTACGACAGATGCCAGCGCGAGAAGAATCGGCCAGCGAGGCTCGACGTCAACAGTCCAATCCGACATGAGTTCGATCCCCCTCCAACTTGGGCCGCAACGTCGGGGCAGCCCAAGCGTTTAGAAAGTCAAACTGAGCTGCGCGCCTAAAACGGCAGATGGGCGTGACCTCCCCGCTTTCTTGTACCAGTTCGATGAGAGTATAACTCGGTGCCCGGCAGTCCTTGCGGTCAGGTCAGAAACAGAATCATGGCTGGCGTCCCGACGGGCGTGTGCCGCCCCGTGAAGGTCAGCGCGCCGGACTGCCGGTTCACCCGGAAACAGGCGATTGCGTCGCTGCGCTGGTTGCACGAATAGAGATACTGTCCGCTGGGGTCGATACTGAAGCTGCGCGGGTAGTCGCCGCGCGTCCATTCCTCGCCGCTCAGGTTCAATGTTCCATCGGCCGCGATGGAGAACCACGCGATGCTGTCGTGCAGCCGGTTGGCCGCATAAAGAAACCGCCCCTCAGGGGAGATCAGGACTTCCGAAGTGAAGTTGGTTCCGGCAAATCCCTTGGGCAAAGTCGAGAGCGTCTGTCGGACCGCCATCCTTCCAGCCGCGGCGTCGTAATCGAACACCGTGAGCGTCGAAGCCTCCTCTTGCAGTGAATAAAGCCACCGTCCGTTGGGATGAAACACAAAATGACGCGGGCCGTCGCCCGCCGGCAGCTTGACCGCATCGCGTGGCAGCAGCTTTCCCGTCTCGACATCGAATCGCCAGACGAGAATCTCGTCCAGCCCCAGGTCCGCCGACAGGACGAAGCGTCCGGACGGATCGGCCAGGACCATGTGAGCGTGAGGCCGATCGTGGCCGCTGATGGCAAAGCTCCCGGGAGGCGCGCTCGCGGCGTGAACCGGTCCGGGCGTGCCCGCATCGTGCTTCACGTCGGTGGCTGCGCCCAGCGTGCCGTTCGGCCCGATCGGAAGCACGGCCACCGTCCCGCCGTGGTAATTCGCCACGAGCACATGCCTGCCCGACGGGTGTACGCTTACGTAGCACGGGCCGGCGCCCTGCGAGCTTTGCGTATTCAGCAGCGTCAACCGCCCGCTCGAGGGCTCGACTGTGTAGGCGCTCACCGACCCGGAATCCTTACCCTGGTAGTCCGCGGTCTCGTTGGCCGAGTACAGGTGGGTCCGGGTCTTGTCCAAGGCCAGCCACGATGGATTGTCCTTGTTGGGAAACACCTCCCGTTGCGACAGCGCGCCGCTCGCCGGATCCATTGCGAACAGATAGATCCCCTCGCCGCGTCCCTTGCTCCCTTCGGGCCCCTGCGGCGAACTGTAACTGGCCACATACGCCAGCCTCAAGCCCGGCTGGGCCACGGCCATCCCCGCGCTCGCAAGCGCCGCGGCGCTCTTCAAGAACTCCCGCCGTCTCATCGTTCCTTCTTCCGCACCGTCTAATAGTATCTGCCCCGGTATCGGCGCGGAACTTGGTCTCAGTCGCCATCTGACGCCTGACGGTTTGTGTTTTCGGTCCACTCGCGTCCTGGATCTGGACGATGCCGGCGGTGGTTCACCGTGCGGCGGCCCGTGGTTTTACCGTGAATTCACGGTGTCTTTGTGGCGCGGAGGGAGGCGGCGAGAGTCCTGAGGAACGCCTAGTGGCCTTCGGCCTCGAGGAAGCGCTCGGCCTCGATGGCGGCCATGCAGCCCGCGCCGGAGGCGGTGATGGCCTGGCGATAGACGCGGTCCTGCACGTCGCCGGCATGGAAGACGCCCAGGACGTTGGTGCGGGCGCCGCCGTGGCCGATGATGTAGCCCTCGGGGTCGAGGTCGAGCTGGCCCGCGAAGGGCTTGGTGTTGGGTATGTGGCCGATGGCCAGGAAGAGGCCGTCCACGTCTTCGCGCCACTGCTCGCCGGTCTTGACGTTCTTCAGCAGAACGCCGGTGACGACGCCCTGCGCGACGTCGTACACGTCGGCGACGACGGCGTTCAGGATGAAACGGATCTTGGGATTGTGGCGCACCCGCTCCAGCATGAACTTCGAGGCGCGGAACTCCTCGCGCCGGTGGACGATCGTGACCGTCTCGCCGAAGCGGGTGAGGAAGCCGGCCTCTTCCATGGCCGTGTCGCCGCCGCCGATCACCATGATCTTCTTGCCCTTATAAAAGAAGCCGTCGCAGGTGGCGCAGGAGCTGACGCCGTGGCCGATCAGCTTCTGCTCGTTGGGCAGGCCGAGCCAGCGGGCCGAAGCGCCCGAGGCCACGATCAGCGTGCGCGTCTCAACCCACTGCTCGTCGATGCGCAGCCGGAAGGGCCGTTTGGACAGGTCGGCCTCCTCGACTAGGCCGTCGAGGTATTCGGCGCCGAAACGCGCGGCCTGCTGCTTCATGTTTTCGACGAGCTGCGGCCCGAGCACGCCTTCGGGAAAGCCCGGAAAGTTCTCGACCTCGGTGGTGATGGAAAGCTGCCCTCCCGGCTCGTGTCCGACCACGACCAGCGGCTTCAGCCCGGCGCGCGCCGTGTAGATCGCAGCGGTGTTGCCCGCGCAGCCCGATCCGATGATGACAACGTTACGCATAGTTTTCATTGTTGCGCCCAGCCGCGCGGCGCGCTATCGGGACAGCAGGTGGTAGACCACGAAGGAACTGACGTAGGCCAAAGCGCTCATGTAGACGAACTGGATGGCCGGCCAGCGCCAGCCGCCGGTCTCGCGGCGCACGACGGCGAGGGTCGACATGCACTGCATGGCGAAGGCGAAGAAGACCAGCAACGACGCCGCGCCGGCGGGGCTCAGGTCGCGCTGCAGGGCGTGTTGCAGGCCGGCCGCGTCCTTGCCCGGCTCCATGCCGTAGATGGTGCCGAGCGTGCTCACGATCACCTCGCGCGCCGCCAGCGAGCAGATCAGGCCGACG
Source organism: Bryobacteraceae bacterium (assembly GCA_050012115.1). Taxonomy (GTDB): domain Bacteria; phylum Acidobacteriota; class Terriglobia; order Bryobacterales; family Bryobacteraceae; genus CAIVVT01. The sequence goes on from JBEKHU010000132.1 coordinate 6,626, forward strand.
CCGATCTTCCAGTTGAATCCGAGCGGGCGGATCAGCGGCTCGATGTTGTGGCCGAGTTGGCCGGCCAGGCTGTGCTCGATGGGCGGGGGCGCGCCGTGGACGGGCGGCAGGCTGGCCAGCATCCACAAGAGGAACGATACGCCGAGGATCACCGTGCCCGCGCGTTTGAGAAACACCTGCGCGCGCTCGGTCAGCCGGAGCCCCAGCGAGCGCAAGGTTGGACAGCGGTAGGCCGGCATTTCGAGGACGAACGGCGTGCGCTCACTACGCAGGATCGACGACTTCAAAACGCGCGCCGTCGCCACCGCGGCCACGAAGCCCAGCACGTACAACCCCAGCAGAGCGGCCGCGCGGGTACCGAGCAGCGGCCCGATGAACGGCCGGTCGGGGATGAAGGCGGCGATGATCAGGGTGTAGACAGGCAGGCGCGCCGAGCAGGCTTGCCCTGCAGCCCGACGCGCGCCATGGTGCGGTCCGCGATCAGCGCCGCGCGTGCCAGGTAGCCGGAATCCTCCAGGATCCCGATGAACAGGAATAGCAGCAGAATCTGCGGCAGGAAAACCAGAACGCTGCCCACGCCGCTCCACAGCCCGTCGCAGATCAGGGACTTGAGCAAGCCGGCGCCCAGTTGCCCTCCAAGCCACGCGCCGGACATCTGCACCAGCGCCTGCACGCCATCCATCAGTGGCCGCGCGCCGGTGAAAATGGTCTGGAAGACCGCGCCGACGACGATCACGAAGATGACCGGTCCCCACAACGGGTGCAGGAAGACCCGGTCCAGACGGCGGCTCCACTCGGGCGGCGCGGGGTGGCGGTAGCCCGCGGTCTCCGACACGCCGCGGGCCCACTGCCGGCAGCGCGGCACATCCTGCAGGATGGGCAATTCGATCCGCCGCGGGACGGCGATGCCGCCGGCCAGAAACTTCTCGACGGCTTCGATGCCTTCGTCCTTGGCGGCGCTGATGAGGACCACCGACGCGCCCAGGCTGGCCGTGAGCGATGCGACATCCACATGCCCGCCGCGATCGGCGCGGCCAGCGTCAGGTGCCGGCTCAGGTTCGTCGAATCGAGGATCAGCAGGACGGCGTCCGGGCGGGGCAGCCCCTCCATACGGCCGTGCAGCACGTCGCAGGAAACCCGCTCGTCCTCGGAGCGCGGCGAAAGGCTGTAAATCCCCGGCAGGTCCACCAGGTCCACATCGAAATGGCCGCTGACCTGAGCTTTGCCGAGACGGTGCTCAACGGTGACGCCCGGGAAGTTGGCCACGCGTTGCCGCAACCCTGTCAAACGGTTAAAGAGAGTGGATTTTCCTGAATTTGGGGGGCCGACGATCGCCACCAGCCGGGAGCCTGCCACAGGCGCGGCGGCAGCGTCGGCGAGCAGAACCGCCTTACCGCCGTTTCCGTCGCCGTGACTGGAGCTCATTCGATTTTTTTATTGCGCCGCGGCGGGCGCTGAACGCGGCGCAAACCGCGCTGCCGGGAAGGAAACCTAGTTCCATCAATCTGTTAGCGAAATCATGCGGCAGGTCGAGACGGACCAGCGTGGCGGCCTCTCCGTGCCCTAGTTCAGCCAGACTTCGAAGTCCGGATTGGCCCGAAACCTTCCTGAAACTCAGTTGCATCTGACTTCAGTATGCAACGCCGTCGCGGGACTGTCAATCCGCTTCCGGCGGCGGCGCGGGCCCATGTTAGAATCGCGGAAGTGACCAAGGCGACATTAGCCCGTGAGTATACGCGGGAGGAGGTGTGCCGGCTGCTGCGCATCTCCGAAGCGGTGCTGGCAACCTGGGAGCGGAACGGTTTCGTGACGCGCCGGAAACAGTACCTCCTGCGGGATCTGGTCGCCCTCAAGACGCTCACGCAACTGCGCAAGAACCGGGTCCGCCCGGAGCGCATCCGGCGCATTCTGGATTCGCTGTTGGCGCGTCTGGCGGGCGTGCGGGATCCTCTTTCGGAGTTGAAGATCTACTGCGACGGCCGGCGCATCTCGGTGCAGGTGGAAGGGCGGCGGATGGAGCCGCTGAGCGGGCAACTGCTGCTGGACTTCGACCGCGAGGCGATCCGCCGGCTGCTCGAGTTTCCGACCGCTCCGGCGGCCCAGGCCGAGGCCCTGGCGGCGGAGGCCCGGAAGCGGCAGGCCGAGTTGTGGTTCGAGAAGGGCGTCGCTCTGGAGCAGAATGGCGCCCCGTCTTCCGAGGCGGTGGCGGCTTATCGCAAGGCCGTGGAACTCGATCCCGTGTCGTCGGGCGCTTGGCTGAACCTGGGGACGGTGTATTACAACCAGCGGCAGTGGGATCAGGCCGAGGCATGCTACCGGAAGGCGCTGGAAGTGCGCTCCGATTACGGCCTGGCGCACTACAACCTCGGCAACCTGTACGACGAAACCGGGCGACCCCAGGAGGCCATCGAGCAGTACAAGAAGGCCCTGGAGATCGACCCGTCCTACGCCGACGCACACTACAATCTGGCCTTGCTCTACCAGAGCGCAGCCGAGCCGCTGAGCGCCCTGCGCCATTGGAGAATCTACCTGCGCCTGGAACCGGCCGGATACTGGGCCGGCGTGGCACGGCGCGAGATGGCCCGCCTGCGCCACGACACCGTCTTCAGCGGAGCGGCGCGCAAGACCAGCGTTTAGCGGCATACCGGCTGCCCGAGACCCACGGTGTATCCTGACAATTTGGAGGTATTCGCGCTTTGAGCCGCATTGGAATGGCCTTTCGCGCCTTCTTTTCGGTCCTCGGAGGATCGCTGCCGGAGGACATTGCCCGCGCCTTTGGCTATTCGAAAACACCGCTGAGCACGCCCCGCCGCACGGAGGAGCCGCCCAAGGCGCAAACGGTTTCACCGTCCGACGGCGCGCTGCAACTGCTGGCCATCCTGCAGCGCGACGCGCGGCTGCTCGATTTCATCCTCGAGGACATCGCGCCTTACAGCGACGAGCAGGTGGGCGCGGCCGTGCGCAACGTTCATTCCGGCTGCCAGGAGGCGCTAAGGAAGCACTTCAAGTTCGCGCCGGTGATCGACGGCGTGGAAGGAACGTTCGTCAAGCCGGAGAGCGCGGGCCAGTTGGGCAAGGACCCGTCGGCCATCCGCTTCGTCGGCAATCTGCCCGCCAAGGGTAAACCGGCCGGCGGGATGCTGCGGCACCGCGGCTGGCACGCCGACAGCGTCTCGCTGCCCGCGCCCAACCCGAAGCAGAATTTGACGATCGTGGCGCCGGCCGAACTGGAAGTCGAATAGGCGTTGCGCTTGCCCGGAAGAGAGCTGGGAACCGTGCCGCGCGGATGCGCCCGGATGGATGCAGGGCGAGTCAGGCGGAGCTTCAGGATGCGCCGCGGTCCGCGTTTCCGGCAGCGAGGGAGTCAACCGTCATGAAGATCGGCATCGACCTGGGCACCACGAACTCGGCCCTCTCCTTCATCGATCCGCGCGAAGCCGAAGGTTCGGATTTCCCGCCCGTTCACGTATTGCCGATTCCGCAGAAGATCGCTTCGGGCGCGGTCGAGCCGCGCCGCACGCTGCCTTCGTTCCTGTATCTCGAAGAAGACGGCATCGTGGGCGAGTTTGCCCGCGAGCAGGGCGCGCTGGTGCCGACCCGGATGGTCCATTCGGCCAAGAGTTGGCTGTCGAACGCCGAGGTGGACCGGACGGCGAGGATCCTGCCCTGGGACGCGCAGGAGCAGGGCCGCGTGCTTTCCCCGGTCGAGGTTTCGGCGCGTTACCTGAAACACATGGCAACGGCCTGGGAGGCTTCCGGCAAGGGAAGCGTAGACCGGCACGACGTCGTGCTCACGGTGCCCGCGTCGTTCGACGAAGAGGCGCGCGAGCTGACGGTGCAGGCGGCGCGCGAGGCCGGAATCGGGAAACTGACTCTGCTGGAAGAGCCGGCCGCGGCCTTCTACGCCTGGATCGCGAACCATCTGGCCCAGTCGCAGAAGTCGCTGGCCGACGGCATGACGGTTCTCGTCGTGGACGTCGGCGGCGGCACCAGCGACTTCACGCTGATCCGCGTGGCGCGCCAGGGTGACCGCGTGGAATTCACCCGCACGGCAGTGGGCCGGCACCTGCTGCTGGGCGGCGACAATCTCGACCTGACGCTCGCCTGGCTGGTCGAGTCGAAACTCCAGACCCAGCTCTCGCTGCGTCAGCGCAGTGCGCTGCGCCGGCAGTGCTCGTCGGCCAAGGAACGGCTGCTCTCCGGTTCCGATGCGGCGGCGGAGATTACCATCCTGGGCTCCGGCGCGGCGCTGATCGGCGGCGCGAAGAAGACATCGATCCTGCGCGAGGAGGCGCTCGAGCTCGCCCTGGAGGGCTTCCTACCCTTCTGCCGCCTGGACGAAAAGCCGCAGCAGGACGCCCAGAGCCTGTTCCGCGAAGGCGGGCTGCCCTATGTCAGCGACCCGGCCCTGACGCGCCATCTGGCGCAGTTCCTGACCTCGGCGCAATCGAGTCCGCCCGACGCCATCCTCTTCAATGGCGGCTTCTTCATTCCCGAGGTTCTGCGCCACAGAGTCGCGGAGGTCGTCGAGAGCTGGTACGGCCAGCGCCCGTTGGTGCTCGAGAACAACGACCTCGACCTGGCGGTGTCGGTCGGCGCGGCCTACTACAGCTACGTGCGCGGTACGGGCAGCGGCGTGCTGGTGCGCGGAGGATTGCCGCGCGCCTATTTCCTGGGCGTGGAGTCGGCGGCGGTCTCCGAAGCCGGGTCCGAGCCGGCCACGCTGCGCACCGTGTGTCTGGTTCCGCGCGGCGCCGAAGAAGGCGCGACGTTATCGCTGGATCTCGAGAGTCTCCAGCTCGTCGCCAACACGCCCGTCTCCTTCCGGCTCTACAGCTCGCTGCAGCGGACCGACGATGCCACGGGCGACATCGTCGAGTTCCCCGCCGCCGCGCTCGGCGCGGATCTGCACCAGCATGCGCCGCTCGAGGCGGTCATCCGATTCGGTAAGAAGGCCGAAGAGCGGCTCGTGCCCGTGCGGCTGGGCGCCCATCTCACCGAAATCGGCACCCTCGAAATCTGGGCCGAGTCGAAGATCAGCGAGCATCGCTGGCGGCTGCAGTTCGAACTGCGCAGGCCGGTCCTGGCCGAGCAGGCGAAGAAGGCCCGCCCGGCCGCCCTCATCAGCACCGAAGCGCTGGCCCAGGCCGAACAGTTCATCCGCGACGTATTCGAACACGGGACTCTGCCACCCGAGGGACTTCCGGGACGGCTGGAGCAGGCGCTCGCGCTGGGGCGCAACTCCTGGCCGCTGGAGACGATCCGCCGGCTGGGCGATCTGTTCCTCGAATTGAACGAAGGCCGCCGCCGCTCTCCGGCGCACGAGGTGCGCTGGCTGAATCTGTGCGGCCTGTGCCTGCGGCCCGGCTTCGGCTTCCCCGGCGACGACTACCGCATTGAGCGCGCGCGGCGAGTCTGGGCGCAAGGGCTCCAGTTTGCCTCCAAGGTCGAGTGCGAGACGCAGTGGTGGATCTTCTGGGGGCGCGTGGCCGGCGGATTGAGCCGCAGCCAGCAGGCCGACGTCTTCCAGCGTCTCAGCTTCGCGCTGCTGCCCAAGGGCAGGTCTCCGCGCTTGAACTCCAGCCTGCTGCGCGAGATGTGGCGCTGCGCGGCGAGTCTCGAACTGCTGCCCGCCGGCACCCGGACCGACCTCGGCAACGCGATCGTGAAACGCATTCGTTCCGGCGAGTTCTCGCCGAGCGACTTCTGGTGTGTGGCGCGGCTCGGCGCGCGGCGCCTGTTCTACGGGCCGAACAACCAGGTGCTGCCGGCGGCCACGGCGCAGCGCTGGATCGAGGCCCTGGCGCGCCTGCCGCAGGCCGCCGAGTGCCTGGCCCGCCTGGGCCAGCGCACCGGCGACCTGACCCGCGATCTGCCCCCGGGCGGGCTCGAATTGGTGCGCAAGGCTCTGGCCGCGGCACCCGATGCCGAAGCGCTGGTTAAGATCTTAGAAGGCGAGGGCCGCGACATGGACAGCCTGGCGCAAGTCTTCGGCGAGCAGTTGCCCTCCGGACTCGTGCTGGCCCAGTCGCTGGCTGATGCCCAAGGGGTGGCGCCGGCCGTGAATGGCGATGCGGCGCCGAGGGATGCGGGAAACTGAACTCATTGCGCTCATCCGGCGCCTGAACGCAGGCCGCGCGCCGGGCCTCGTCGCGGGCATCGGCGACGATTGCGCTGTCTTGCGCCCCCGGCCCGGCGAGGACCTTCTCGTCACGACAGACTTTCTGCTGGAAGGCGTTCACTTTCTCCGCCAGACGCACGCCGCGGCCGACTGCGGCTGGAAAACCCTGGCGCGCGGATTGAGCGACATCGCCGCCATGGGCGGCACTCCGCGCTACGCCTTCGTTTCGCTCGCTCTGGCGCCATGGGCCGGCGGCGCCTGGGTGCGCGGCTTCTACCGCGGCCTGAACACTCTCGCCCGGCGCCACGGCGTCGTGGTCGCGGGCGGCGACCTGACCGGGGCGGAGAAGATTGTGTGCGACATCATTGTCCTCGGCGCGGTGAAACGCGGGCGCGCCCTGCGCCGCGGTGGCGCCAGTCCCGGCGACAGGCTCTACGTCACTGGCCTGCTCGGAGGCTCCGCTCTGGGTCTGGAAACGCGCCAGGGCCGGGCGTGGAAGCGCCATCTGCGCCCCGAGCCGCGCATCGAAGCCGGTCTGGCGCTGGCCTCGCGTCTCGCAGCCACCGCCTGCATGGACCTGAGCGATGGCCTGGCCCTCGACCTGTTCCGCCTGTGCACGGAATCGGGCTGCGCGGCCGAGCTGCACGGCGGCCTGCCCATCTTCCCCGGCGCAACCCTCGCGCAGGCTCTCTCCGGCGGGGAAGATTATGAACTCCTGTTCGCCGCGCCTCCGTCCCGCCGCATGCCGGCATCGATCGCCGCAGTGCCGGTCACCGAAATCGGCCGCTGTGTTCAGGGAACGCCGGGCCGGATCCTCTTCGCTGGCAAACCCCTGCCGGCCCGCGGATGGGATCCGTTCCGCGATTGAATCGCCCCCCGTTCGCACCGTCTATCCTGAAGGCAAATGAGCCCGCAGCCCACGGACGAAGAACTGGTCGAGCACATCGCCGGCCATCTGTGTGAAGAACAGCCGGAGACCCTCGCCGGTCTGAGCGACGCCGAGATCAACCGGCGCGTGCGCCGCGGACTGGCCCGGGCGCGCTCGCACGGCTTCACCGATCCGGAACCGGCAACGGCCTTCGTCGCGCTGATGTTCCTGGTCTCGCCGTGCTTCGATCAGCATCCCTCGATCGCGGCGGCGATCCGGTCCGCCAGCGGCACGCCCGCGGAACGGCTGCGGACGCTCTTCAGCCGGACCAGTGAACAGGATTGGGAGCAGGCCGCCTCCCTGGGAAGTTGGGAGGAAGCCGGTTGAAGGAGTCGCCGTCCGGCGACCGCGCTTGAGCGTGGCGCGCGCCCGCTGCACGGCGGCGACACAACGTTTTGCCGCCTCTTAGGAAGCGGAATTCACGCCGTCGCCACGCCCGTCAATCAGCCACTTTCTCGAGCGCGCGCGGGGACGACTGGAGCTCGGCTGCTTTCTGCTCGCGCAGAACCGAGGCCACGGCGGTTTTATCGCGCTGGTCGATGTGGCTCAGCAGCCAGTCCTGCAGCAGACGCATCAGCGGCATCCCGGCGATCAGCTTGCCCTCCTGCAGCCGGCCCTGCAACTGCAGCACTTCATGCGTCAGCCGCTCGTGCTCCGCCATGTGCGCAGCCAGGCCCTTGAATCCATGCTGGTCGAGCCACTGCTCTTCCCAGGCAAAGTGGTAGCGCGTGTAGAACACCAGGTTCTCGACAATCTCGCCCACTTCTTCCTTGACGCGGGCTTCGGCCATGGCCCGCTGGAGCGTGGCGATCAGCCCCACCAGCGCCTTGTGCTGTTCGTCAATCGATTCGACCCCGCAGCAGAAACTTGGCTTCCATTCGACAATCATGACAATCACCTACAGGCCATATCGGACGGCCCCGCTTTGAACGAGAGAACATCTTCTGCTGCTAGGATGGTGTTCGAGCGCGCCCGTAGCTCAGTCGGATAGAGCGTCTGGCTTCGAACCAGCAGGTCGGGGGTTCGAGTCCCTCCGGGCGCGCCAGATAAGTCAAGCAAATTCATTTGATTACGGTCTTCGTCCGCACTATCGCGGGATCTCTTGGTTGGGCAGTGTGCCCGAAATTGTGCCCAGTCTGAGCCACTTGTGCCCGTTCCATCGCCGCAAGCACCATGTCGGTTTGCGGGTGAAGGTATCGGCGTGTTGTTCCGAAGTGACTGTGACCTGCGAGATACGCAAGCGTGTAACGGTCCATGTGGGCCGCCCACCGCGCAAGGTAAGTGTGCCGCAAGGC
>JBEKHU010000133.1:0-7383 GCA_050012115.1 Bryobacteraceae bacterium
GGCTGACACCACGGTCCCGCAGATACTGAATCATGCGCTTGGCCTGCTGCAGGGCCGGCACCTCCGTGGTTGTGACGAGCAGCACTTCGTCGAGTTCGTCCAGCGCGCCGGCGAGCGTAGGCGAGAAACCGCGTCCCAAATCGACCAGAATCCACTCGTACTGCGAACGGACAAAACGCAGCACATGCCGGATCTGGGAGGCGCTGGGCGCTTCCTTCACCGCCACTTCGAGCGGGCCGGCCATCACCTCCAGGCCGTGATTGCCGTTGGCCACCAGCGCTCGCCAGAAACTCTTGTCGAGACGATTCACATTGCTGCAGGCATCCAGGATGGAGTACCTGGACTTCGTCTTGAACAGTGTCCGGACGAGCCCGGCCGAGAGATCCAGGTCGATCACCAGCGTATCCTGGCTCGTGCGGCGATAGATCTCGGCGGCGGCATGGCAGGTCAGAGTCGTGGCGCCACACCCTCCTTTGGCCGACACCAGACCGATTGTCCTGCCGCCCGGACGGATCTTCTCCGCCATTTTGTGCCGTTCCGTGGACAGGCGGTCCAGCGCGTTCTGCAGGCTTGGAGAGCAGGGCGGGTAAATATACTCGCGCGCTCCCGCCCGGATCGCATTCAGGATCGCGTCCGGATCGGAGGAGACGTGGAGCGCGACGACATCGGGCTGGCTGGAAGTGGCCCGGATCCCGCGGATCATCTCCGGCAGCACGTCGGCGCAATTCAGCAGGTCGAGAAGGACCACGTCGGGAGCAGTGCGCTCGATGCGATCGAGGAACGCCGCCGGGTCATCCACACCCGCCTGCTCGTGCACCACCCGCACCGGCAGTTGCTGGAGACAGGAATGGACCTCCTCCCACAACTCGCTGGTCGAGATGGCAAGCACTGCGGTTATCGGATACATGGCCTCGTTTCCCGAATCACTCCATTCATCTGGATCCGGTCCCTCATTGCTTCGGCGGAGACTGCGTGGTCGCCGGCGTGGTCGCCGGCGTGGTCGCAGGCGCCGGCGGAACCGGCACCAATTGATACATCGACGGCGCCGGAGCGCTCTGGGCCTGCTTTTCGGGATTACTCAGTTGCTCCACCGGCACGCTCTCCACCGGCGGCTTCACCGGCACCGGACCCGTGACGTCGATCCCGGGCGTACGCGGCGGCGTCATGGCGCCGTCTTGCAGAACTTCTGTTGGCAGCTTCAGTTCCGGTGACGGTTGGCCTTCCGGAATCGGCCGGACAATCTCCGGTGTCACCACCACCAGCAGTTCCTTCTTGCTCTTGTTGGTGCTGCGCGAGCGAAAGAGTTTGCCAAAGAACGGGATGTCGCCAAGACCCGGGATCTTGCTCAGAGTCTCCGTGGTCTGGTTATTCAGCAAGCCGGCGATCGCAAAAGTCTGGCCATCCTTCAGCTCGATCTCTGTCGAAACTTTGCGCGTGGCGAGCGCGGGGATGTTGAAGCCCGCGTAAACCAGGTTGTTCGTATAATCGAGCGAACTCACTTCCGGCGCCACCAGTATCCGGATGGTGCCGCGCGGGGTCACGGACGGAGTGAAATTCAACTTGATACCGAACTCGCGGAACGAAATGGTCACCACCGGGGTGCCGCCCGAGGACTGCAGTATCGGGTATGGGAATTCGCCGCCGGAGACGAAACTGGCCGGCTTGCCGCTTGTCGTCAGCAGATTAGGTTCGGCCAGGATCTCTAGCACCTGCCGGCTCTGCAACATCTTGATGGTCGCTCCGAGATTCAGGTCCGACCGGAAGAGAAATATATTCAGGGCATCGGCAAGCGTCAAACTCCCGGTCGGCGATACGCTCGGCGGGCTGTACGCTTCGGTTGAGACGCTGCCGATTGTGTTCGTCGCGCCGGTGCTGAAAAGATTGATGCCCGCGTCGGTACTGGCGGACCGGTCCACCTCCGCGAACTTCACCCTGAGCAGGATCTGGGGCTCGCCCTGGGGCGTGACAACACGCAGCAGGTTGACGGGCTTGCCGAACGGTTCGGCGATCGCCACGGCCCGTTCCGCGCTGACCATATCCCTCACCGTGCCCCGCAGAAAGACCGCGTCACTCTCGAAGCTGGCCGAGACACCCTGGTCCCCCAGTTCCTTGGCCAGTTCGCGCCGCAGAGCTTCGAGCTTCAGGTCGGGCTTACGCACGCTGACGTCGAACATCAACCGGTTGCCGCTGGCCTGCCACAGGATCAGGCTCGATTCGCCCGGGCCTTTGCCGTTGATCACGACTTCGCGCGGACCGACGGCCACCAATTCGAGAATGTCGCCGCTGGCCACTGAAACTCGCTGTATGTCCTCCGGACTCTCCAACACGAGTGACTTGCCGACATTCAGTACCAGATCTCGCGGGCTGCCGCCCGCAGGCGGCGACTTAGCCGCCGGCGCTTGGGCCAGCACCAGCGCCGCCATCGTCCAAGGCAGGATCGCAAAGTAAGTGCGCGCGTTCATTTGGCTGCCACCTTCGGCCGTTCGACTTCTCTCTGGCCGACCTGGATCGTCTCTTTTTTCGTTCCCGTAATCATTTCCACGGTAATGGGTATTACGACGCGTTCCATGACCGGAGCACGAGGAGGAGCAGGTTTCCGCGCCGCGCGGGGGGAACCGGACTTGCTTTCTCTATTCCCTTTGGCTTCCTTCTTCCCGCCCTCCGGAGTGCCTTCATACAGATAGGCCAGCGCCGTGCCCGGCGCTTTGGCCTCTTCCGTGTCCAGCGGGTTGCGAAGCACAAGCTGAATCCGCGTCTCATTGCTGGCCAGACTCAGCATCTCCGCCTGCTCCGGAGTCACCAGCAGATTCACAACCGGCACGCTGATCGGCTTGCCTTCGGCGTCCTTCTGGATATTCTGCCCGGCGGAGAGGACCTCAATGCTCTGCAGAAGCGTTCGCGTCTGCGTGCCGAGATTGGAATTGCTGCCACCCGGCGGCGTTCCAGAAATGAGCAGATCCACCCTCATCCCGGGCTGTATGAAACCCGACACGCCGACCACGTCGTTCACCCGGACTGCTACCGCCCGCTTGCCCTGAGGAATCGTGGCCGCCAGCCCGCCCCCGGCGCCCGTGGCGGCAAGTCGCACCGTGAGCACCGGTTCGCCGGCATAGATCGTCGCGATGACCCCGTGCTTGACCGCATCCTCCAACCTCACAATCGCTTGGGGCGGCGGCGTCCCCGACCAGTCCACCAACTTCACGTCACCTTCCTTCAGCAAAGTGCCGATCGGCAAGTCCCGCGCTGCAACGACGACCTTCACCTCCTTTTTCGGCGCGCCCTGGAGCACCTTGTTCTCAAGCACCCGATAGACGAGGTAACTCGCGCCCAAGGCGATCACGAGGGCGAATACGACCACGGCAAGGAATCGTCGATTCATGACTGCTGCGCGCCCTTCTCCGGCCGGCTAATTCGAGTTCGCCAGCCTGTTGCTGATCCCCGTCCACAGATTATTAATGCTTCCGCTCACTCCAATCAAAGTCGCCGCGGACGCCAGGACGAGAAATGCCATCAACAGAGTGTATTCCACCATATCCTGACCCCCCTCGTCATAGATAAAGCTGGAACTCCTTAATCTTTCAAGCATGTCCGACTCCGTTCCCATCCGGGCGCGGGAGGGCCGCTTTGGCGCCCTCTCATGCCCTGGTGTCTTCGACCGTTAGCCTTGGCCCCAACAACGGCACTCAAGTTCATCTTCCTCCCGCCGTTGATATTATGGCCGGCAGCCGCGTTCGCAACGCCAGCCGACGTCACGCAGAAAGCCAGAAGCCGGATGCGTTCCACCCTCTCCTGCCTTCCTCATCGTCCGTAAACCCGAATGCAGGCGACAATTGTCAACTTCGCCCCCTCGATCGAGATCGGGACGCCGCGGCACGGCTCTTTCGCCCGCCGTGCCGCGCATCCTCCTTGGAATCATTTCGCTGCCGCGGCGGCGTTGGTGATATCGGTCTCGGCCTTGCTCCAAATGCCGCTGATGTTGTTGCCAATGGTGACGTAAGCAGCGCCGGCGGCCAGCGCGACGAAAGCCAGCAAGAGGGTGTATTCCACCATGTCCTGGCCTTGTTCCTCCGACAGAAAGTTCTTCAGAAACGACATGTCTCAATTTCTCCTTTAGTTGCGTTGGTTCATTTGCTCACTCTGGGGACGGTTTCATGGCCGCACGGCCACGATCGCTCCCGCTCTGCGGTGGAGCAGCGGGAGCCGTACAAACAAGCTCGTTCGACGGCTGGAAGATAATGGCAGCACCGTCATCGTAAACCACGTGCCAACGTATCGTCTCTTTCATCGTGCTGGCCAATGGCGAATCGCCGGGGAGAAGCACCGTGTTGACGCTAAACTTATCCAGTTGCTGCTGCCAGTCGTAACGGTTATTCGCGATCCGCAGCCAGTCCTCCCCGAACTTCGGCCCGTAGAAATCGCTGCGTCCATCGACGAACACCTTGACGCGCGGGTAAAGCCGATAAATCAGGTACCCGCCCCACTGGTCATGGGCGAAAATCCTGGCAGAGGTGCACTGCGCCAGAAAGCGGTCCACTGCCGCGGCCGGGAACCTCTCGGTAATGAACTGCGCGTGCAGTGCCGCGGGAGGGTTCGCCGCGAGGCTTACGGCGGCAATCAGCGCGACCGGAGCCGCGCTTACCAGATGCAGACGCCAGTGCCGCTCCATCGCCGCAACTTCACTCCCCAGTTCCAGGAATGAAGCCACCGCCCGTTTCAGTCTGGCGCTGGCATCCGAGTCCTGCAGAAGGGTCAGCATCTCCTGTAACGCTTGCGCGACCAGTGGAATGGCCGCAATTACAAAAATGGGAATGTTACGGCCAGAATAAAGCGCCAGCCATCCCCACCCGAGAATAAGAATCGAGAGGGCAAACTCCTTCCGCATCAGGTGCCAGAATGCGGCAGCCGCACTCAGCGCCAGAATTATACCAAAGCAGAAGCCCGTCGGATGATGAAAACTGAGCGACTGAAACTCATTGATAGTCTGGGCGTGGTTCTCCTGGAATAGATACCGGAATATATGAGCGTGCAGATGGTAGCCGTATGGATTCAAAACACTGCCAATAAGGCAGCCCGCGGCAGTCAGAACGTAGGGTATTACCCTGCCCAGCCGCACTCTCGCCCACACCGGATCCCCCTCGAACAGCCAGCCGCACAATTCTCCCGCCGCAAATGCGGCCAGGAAAACAATGCCCACGAAAAAGGCGCCGTGCATGTTCGTCCAGACTACAGTCAGCGGCGGCAGCCACCACAGCAAAGCGACTCTGCCGTCGCGGACCCGGTCAAGAATGGCGCCGAAGACAGCCGCAAACAACAGAGTGACCAGGTGCGGGCGCGCATGCCAATGAACTGTGGACAGGTACGCCCCGAGCCACACTAGCCCGAAAGCCAGCAGCGCGTTATCGCACCTGCGCAGCGCCGTGCGCAGCACGAGCACAAACGAAACGCCAATCAACAACAGCGAAACGATGACCACCGCCGCCAGTCCGGCCTGCGCGTGGATCCAGCCAAAACACAGGTCCCAAAGCCATTCCCAGGCGAACCACGGCTGGCCCGCCTTGGTGTAGGAGAAAGGGTCCGTCGTGGGCACCCGGCCATTGGCGAGCATCCACTCGCCGGTTTTGAGATGCCAGCCCGTGTCGCTGTCGCCCAGCAGGAACGAGATGCCTTGCTGGCTCCTCAACACGAAGATGAACGGCAGCAGGAAGACGATGTCGGTCAGTCCCGGCAGCACCCGGATCAGCGGATTGACCCTCGCGGCTGCTCCTGCCTCGGCCTTGGAACCCGGCGCTACTGCGGCACGTGTTGCGCTCATGAGACGGACCTCAAGGCGCGCTTGCCGCGCGCGTTCGAGCAACTGGCCGGTTCGCGCGCCGCGCTGAAACGTGTCGTGCGGAGCTCCATGCGGCCGATGGAGATCGCCACTCTGACCAGCTCGCCAGGAAGCCGCATCACCGAGTCGACGCGGCCCTGGCAGTAAATGCACCGCGGCTGGAACGGATGCAGCTTGGGCAATTCCACTTCCAGGACGATGCGGTCGCTTTTCTGGATCCCGCCTTGCGCCCACTCGGCCCACCGCGCACGGACAACCGCCCCGTCTCGGCTGATTCTCTCCGTCCAGGCGGGGAGTGCGTCAGCCAACGAGGTGTCGACTTGAATTCGCGACGGCAGGCTCACTTCGAAAAGCACTTCTTTGCTTCCTATTAACAGGCTAAATCGAAGTTTAGGCAGCTATTTTGCTTTCGTCAATACTCCGTTTGGTTAGTAGGCTGCGCTGCCCGCAATGGAAATCGGCCAGAATTGTGCACAAGCACGGCGGAGTGACCTCCAATAATACTTTAGTACTATCGTAAATCTCGACCACTAGGTATTTAGTTTCCCTGATTAACAAAATGATATGTACGTTTTGTCCTAGTACTAGTAGCGCTTCAAGATAGTACTGATCCAACTGACGTACCTCCAGACCGTCTGGTTCTTGACACTGCGCAGGACGAATGTTATTTTCAGGACGCAGGAGAAGATGCGAGAAGAGTCTGCAATGGCGGACACCGTTATGTATGCCAGGCGTGGGAGGCGAGCCTCGGGCTCGGCGATGATTGAGGCGACATTCTGCCTCATGGCCTTTGTCGCCATTATTTTCCTGATCATGGATCTGTCCTGGGCCGTGTTCGCCAAACTGGCGCTGCAGAATGCGGTCCGGGCCGGCGTGCGCTATGCCGTCACTTCCCAGCAAATGACGGTCAACAGCAAGGTTCTCGGACAGGTCGCCTCGATTCAGCAAGAGGTCGAGCAGCAGGCCATGGGATTCCTCACCGACGCCCAGACCAGCTCGCTCGTCAGTGTCTGTTTCTACTCGGTCACGTCCAATCCTCCGGCATCGCTCGGCTGTGGCACGGGCGCGGTCGCAGGCACCACCGGACCTGCCAATACGGGCGGGAACCTGGTGATTGTCTCAATCACCAACTACCCCGTCTCGCCGATGGCGCCGTTATACCGCAGTGCAACCCCGGTTCAGATCAGCGTCAACTCCGGCGATCTGATCGAATCGTCCGGCACGACCGGCACTCCCCCGCCGCTTTAGAAGGCCGATTGAAATGGATAAGGCATTGCATCAATCCCGAAAACGGCAAAAGGGCAGCATGTTTGTCGAGTTCGTGCTCGTTGTGGCCCTGGTCATGGTTCCGCTGCTGCTGGGCACGATGGTCGTCGGCTTCAACCTGATCCGCTCGATCCAGGTGAACCAGGTCAACCGCGACGCCGGGCACATGTACGCGCGTGGCGTGGACTTCTCCAGCGACACGAACGGTCTGGTCGACCGGTCCATTCTCTACCAGATGGCGCCCAAGTTGCAGGTCACCACCTCAAGCGGAGTTGAGGTGTTGATTC
>JBEKHU010000134.1:0-7345 GCA_050012115.1 Bryobacteraceae bacterium
CCAAGACGGCTTCCTTCAAACGGCTGTATCGAAAGCGACCCGGCGATCCACGCTCGCCCATCCCCGAGAGACAATCGCGCCGGGCCGCTCCCGATACAGCACTAACGTTTACCGACCACTGGAACGGTTCGAAGTGCGATATTAGTCGGCCGCAATCGTTGTTGTGCGGTCGGATCGGTAATCTCTTGGCGACAACGATAGGCTTGTTGGGCGGCAGACACGTGACAAGCGAGCAACGCCAAGGCGCGCCCGCGACCGTGCCGCCGCTCAACAGTAGTCCGGCGGCCAGCACTGGACTCGGATTAATGCATCGAGATGCGGTGCGAGACGAGCAGATCCAACCCCGTGCCAGGACCGGCGCCAGGGGGGACACCCACCAACATCCCGTGGAGCTCCAGTGCCTCTGCTTCCGGCCGCCCCGAGACTACATAGACGCGCGAGAACGGCCCGACGACTAGGTCGCCCAACTCCTTTATCTTCATTGAAAAGCTTGCCTGTATACTACAGTCTGCTTTCATCGCATAAGTGATGCCAACCAACTGAACGGTGAATTGTGTGCCACCGGCGTTTAATGCGACCCAACCGGTCCCACTCCCTCTGCCGTCCCAGACATCTACACCTACCCAGGACATCGGGATCATAACCGCTGGCACGCCCGGCAAGCCCGGGACCAGCTTCGACAGGTCAATCCAACCGCTGCCGGACATCGTGTATGTACCGCGAAGATCCCAATTGTTCCAACGGCTGCAATCTTGCGCCCTGACGCCCGGCGGAAGCGCCAGAAGACAGGTGGTGAACAGCATAAACGAAACAAACCGTTTCATGTTTATAGCTCCTTCTTTCGAGATACCCCCAAGTCTTCGGCGGGGGACCCAAGCGACAGGTATCACGATTTCGGCGTGCGGAACCTCGGCAAAACAGGACACACGCGGCGTTGTCGCGTATTGCCGCGCTTTGCCGCCCGGAGTAGGCTATAGAGGTACTCCAGACCTCCAGCTCGTCTGGGATTCGGAGGCGGCATGGAAAGATCGGGCTTTTTTCCGCCACCTGTACCCGGAGAGCGCCTGGAATCCTGGAAGGAGATCGCGACCTACCTGGGCCGTGATGTCCGGACCGTGCAGCGTTGGGAGCAAGTCAAAGGGCTGCCGGTACGCAGGCTTCCCGGCGGTGACATGGCCCGGGTCTACGCGCTCAAACCCGAACTGGACGCGTGGTGGCAGAGTCGCGGCATCCACATTGTCCATGATGTGGAACTGGCGCCAGGTTCGCGCAAACCGCGGCCGCGAAGGTGGGGATGGCCCGTGGCCGGGTTGGCGGTTGCCGGGGCTGTTTTGGTCGCGATCTGGGACTTATCATGGAAAGCACCCGCGCCTGCGCCGCACGTGGTCCCGCTCACCAGCTATGTGGGAGAGGTCCGTTACCCCTCCTTTTCGCCCGACGGAAAGCATGTGGTATTCACCTGGAACGGACCGAAACAAGATAACTATGACCTTTATATAAAATCGGTCGGCGACGGCGAGCCGTTCCGGCTGACCAGAGACCCGGCCTACGACGCCTGGGCCTCCTGGTCTCCCGACGGGCGTCTGATCGCCTTCATACGCTGGCAGATCGGCAAGCCAACGGCGTCGATCCTTGTGGTATCCCCGTTTGGAGGAGCTGAAAGGCTACTGCTTGAAGCGGATGTGACGGAAATCTGGCCTGCGCCGGCATTCAGTTGGAGCCGTGACAGCCATTGGCTGATTTTGGGGTGTCCGGAATCCGGATCTCGAACAAACCTGTGCCGGATCGCAATCGACACGGGCGAGCAGCACCGGCTGGCGACGCCTCCCCAGGGCTGGTGGGGCGACGATTCTCCCGTCCTCTCGGCCGATGGCGCCAGCGTCGCCTTCATCCGGCGCAGCGGGCCGGAGCAGGGCAACGTCTACCTTCTTCGGCTGACCGATGAGTACGAGCCCAGAGGCGATCCGGTGCCACTCACACATGAAGCCTGCTGTGTGGACAATCCGTTATGGACCGGCGATGGGAGGCAGATCCTGTATGTGAAGAATGAGACGGATATCACGACCTTCTACCGCATCGCTGCCGCCCCCGGCGCGCAGGCCGAACCAGTGAAGACAATGGGGACGCTGGGAACGGACTTTTCGATCTCGCTCCAGGGAGACAAATTGGTATATGTCAGCGGCTCGGCGACCTCCAACCTCTGGCGCGCGGAACTGCCGCGCGCGACCCCGCATTCTGGCGCCGCACGCGCACTCGCCGCCAACCGTGTTTTTTCCAGCAGCCGGATCGATGCCATGCCCGATTTCTCGCCCGATGGGGGCAAAGTTGCGTTCTGCTCCAACCGCTCCGGAAGTATGGAAATCTGGATCGCCAATGCGGATGGCTCAAACGAGCGGCAATTGACCTCGCTCGGCGGGCCGCAGGCGCTGCTGCCGCGGTGGTCGCCCGACGGCAAGCAGATTGTGTTTTACGCCAGTGTGGACCGCAACCGGGACCTTCGCACCATCAGCGTGAACGGCGGGAAACCGCGTCCTTTGACGAACGGTGGCATCAACTACGCCGCGAGTTGGTCCCGGGATGGCAAGTGGATCCACTTTGCGTCCGACCGTAGCGGGCAGTTCCAATGCTGGCGCATGCCCTCATCGGGAGGAGATGCGGTACAGATCACGAAGCACGGCGGCTACGGAGGAATCGAATCGAGCGACGGCAAGCATCTGTATTACGCGAAGACCTATTCTCCGGGCGAAATCTGGCAGGTGCCCGTGGCCGGTGGCGAAGAAAACCCCCTCCATCCCGCGGTCGCGGCGTTCCGTGTGCCCTGGAACTTTGCCGTAACGGCGTCCGGCGTCTACACGGTGGCCATCCACAATCCACTGGCCGGATTCCAGGTGCAGCTATACAACCCGCGTACGAAAAGCCTCGAGACCCTGGGAAGAGTGGAGAAGTCGCTGGGCCGTTCAATGACCGTTTCACCGGATGGGAAATGGGTCCTCTTTCAGGACTTTCCCGCGCAACACGGAGACTTGATGCTGGTCGAGAATTTCCGGTGATGCGGGCTGTGATTCGAAGATCGGCGCTCTGAACCGCGTGGAATCCAAAGAAGAACGAACGAGACCGAAGGGCAGACGGATTCTAGGCAAGTCCTGAACCGTCGCCCACTCCGAAGGAGTGATGCCCGGAAAGTGGGGTTTCCGGACAAATGGTTCGAGACGGCGTTCAACGAGTTCTTGCAGGCGTGGGAACGGGAGATCGGCATGCGTCCGAAAGGGGCGGCGAAAGCGGCCCAACCTCATCTGCGAGACGCGAACACGTGACTCGCCGGCTAACTACCGATATTGCTGCATAACGCCGGTGTTGAGGGGCAACGCCATCGGCGAGGATTCTGCCAGCATCGCCATAACTCTGCACTATTTTGTACGAGCATGGTGACTCTGGCCAGCGGAGTCGTTGTGCCAGCAGGAGAACAGCGCGGAACAAATGTTGTCAAGGCGCTGGACTGAATCGCGACTCAGTGCGTTCTCCCTTTATGCGGGCACGCTCCGCACAGCTGCTGCGGTCCGCGAGCCGAGTCGGTTCAGTCGTCTCTGCGAAGGTTGAACTTCTACGCGCGATAGATCAGCATCTTGCGGCTGATGTCGAGGCATTCATCCGTCTCGGTTTCCGCAAGAAAGGCAGCCTGCGTCGTGCCTCTGGCTCCGACAGATTCCTTTGGCGCTTTCCGGGAATTAGAAGGGGCTCAGTCTATCGCTCGATGCCGAGGCGCCCCGCCACCTTCGTAAGCGTCGCGACTAGCCTCTCGATGTGCGCTTCGGTGTGTTCGGAAGTGCAGGAGATGCGGAGCAAATTCTGCGCCGCGCCCGGCTTCAGCACCGGGTTGACGTAAATGCCGTCGGC
The DNA here is from genome assembly GCA_050012115.1 of Bryobacteraceae bacterium. Taxonomy (GTDB): domain Bacteria; phylum Acidobacteriota; class Terriglobia; order Bryobacterales; family Bryobacteraceae; genus CAIVVT01. Next base: position 3,895 of record JBEKHU010000134.1, read on the forward strand.
CAGAAGCGCCTTGCACAGCCGGCACAAATCCTCTTCCTCCCGGATCACCACCGGCACGATCGCCGTCTCCCCATCCAGCACCGAAAAGCCGCGTCCACGCAACTCCGCGCGCAGCGAGCGGGCCATCTGCAGCAGCCACAGACGCCGCTCCGGCTCCTTGCGGATGATCCTCAGCGCCGCCCCGGCCGCCGCCACCGACGCCGCCGGCAGGCTCGCCGAAAACACGAACGCCCGCGCCGTGTGCTTCAGATAATCCACTACCTCACGCGGGCCCGCGATAAACCCGCCCGTCGATGCCAGAGCCTTGCTGAACGTGCCCATCACAATGTCCACTTCGTCCAGCACCCCCTGGTGTTCCGCCGCGCCCGCTCCGGTCCGGCCCAACACTCCCAGCCCGTGTGCTTCGTCCACATAGATGCGCGCCGCTTTGGATTTTGAAAGGTCCACCAGCCAGCGCAACTCGGCCAGATCCCCTTCCATGCTGAACACGCCTTCGGAGACCACCAGGATCTTCTCTTCGGAAGCACATTTGTTCAGGCACCGCTCGAAATGATCCAGATCGTTATGCCGGAAGCGCATCACCCGCGCCTCCGACCGCAACGCTCCTTCCACCAAGCTGGCGTGCAGGCGGTGATCGCAGATCATCACGTCGCCCTTTTCGGTTAGAGCCGAAAGCGCCGAGTAGTTGGTTTGAAACCCGGTGCCGAAAATCATAGCCGCTTCTTTGCGCACCAAGGCAGCTAGTTCCGCTTCCAGCTTCACATGCAGATCCAGGGTCCCGTTCAGCAGGCGCGAGCCGCTGCATCCGGTGCCGTACTTCCGGATCGCCTGCGCGGCGGCTTCTTTGACTTGTGGGTGCGTGGTTAGACCCAGGTAATCGTTGGACCCGAACATCAGCACCTTCGACGAGCCCAGCCACACCTCTCCCGGCTGGCAGCCTTCCCGGTCTCCGAAGGTCTCGAAGTACATGTACAGACCGGCTCTCTGGAGCTCGCCCGGGCGAGTGAACGCGCGGCATTTCTCGAAGATGTCGTTCGCCCCAGTGCTCTTCTTATTCGCATTGGCCGTCAGGCGCATGTTCATTGCCATTCGTAGATTCGATAGGTCTTGTAGTGTCTTGCGCCCATCACTTTCAGGGAGCGTGTCATCAGAACGTTATCTTCCAGGATCCACGACATTTCACAGTCGCCGCTGTATCCCAACTTCCTGGCAGTCCGCACGAGCGTGGCATAGAAGGCAGCCGCCACACCGGAGGCTCGATGCTCGTCCACTACCCCAAGAGCAAGAACGCGCAGACTTCTAATCAAACGTTGATAATACAGAATCTTGAGCAGGCCCGTCGGGAAGAGGCTGCCGCCCGCCGGCTTGAGCGCGGAATTGACATCGGGCAAGGCCAGTGCGAACCCAATCGTCTTCCCGCCCGCTTCCCCCACCAGCACCAGCTCAGGCTTGAGAATCTGCTTCATCTCTTTGCCCATCAGGACGAACTCTTCGCGAGTCATGGGTACAAATCCCCAGTTGCGCTTCAACACCGAGTTGTACACACCCCAGATCCGCTCCACTTCGCCTTCGAAATCCTTCATGTTGATGGGCCGGACCGTGACCCCGCTCTTGGCGAGCTTGCGGTCCGCCACCCGCCCGATCTTCTCCAACTCGACTGCAGCCACGGTATTGACGTAAGCGTTGAGATCCTTTGCCTTGCGGAGCCCTGCGTTTTCCATCAACGCCGGGTAATAGCGCGGGTTGTAGGTCATCATGACCATCGGATTGGAATCGAAGCCGTCGACCAACATGCCGCATTCGTAGTTCGTGGAGGGGTTCATCGGCCCCCGAAGCAGCACTGCGCCGCGGCCCAATACCCACTCTCGTGCGGCGCCGAGCAGAGCCGCCGCCACTTCAGGGTCGTTCGTTGATTCGAAGAATCCGAAGAACCCGGCGTTCTCCTCGTGGAACTTGTTGTAATTGCGGTCCAGGATAGCGGCGATCCGGCCCACCATGCGACCGTCGCGCCGCGCCAGGAAAAACTCGGCCTCCGCGTTGGCGTAGAACGGATGCTTGGCTCGGTCCAGCAGTTCCTTGACCGCGATCCGCAATGGAGGCACCCAAAAAGGGTCGCCGCGATACAGCCAATAGGGAAACTCAATAAACTCTTTCAATGCCTGCTTGCTATCTGCCGTTACGACCTCAAGTGCCAATCGAAGCCTCTCTTCCTCACAGCTTCCGATACATCATGGGCCCCGCAGCAATCAAGACCGACGCAAGCAGCGCGCCCGCCATCTAATCGACCGTGTAATTGTGTCGAAGGTAAACTGTAGCAAAAACAAGGCACAGCGCGTACGCCAAATACACCCACGAGAGCCACTTCGAGATTTGCCAACTGCTCCACCAGGCGATGATCATGAGCTCGCCGTGGTCAGCATGATGGCGATGGCACCCCCAATGTGGGAGGCCAGCAATTCCAGAGCTTCGGGAAGCCGGTTCCAGTACACCGCGACCAACGCATCTGCGCCAGCAAGGCAAGCCAGGATCCGTTTGTCAGCGGCCCAAAAGCGCCCATCCGAGTTCAATACTTCAGCCAACCTGCCTCCTTGTACCAGGCAAGCGTTTGGGCGAGTCCAAGCTCCAGAGGTGTCTGCGCTTCGAAGCCGAGCTCTCGCGCCGCGCGGCGCGTGTCGCAGGTCCAGTGGCGGTATTGCGCTTCTTTCACCTTCTCGCGCGAGATGATCGTCGGCTTCCCGGTTAGTCGCGAGCAAACTTCCGCGAAGCCGCCTACGGCGTACGCGAGAGGCGAAGGAATCCGTAGGGCTCGCGTTCGTTTCCGCATGATGCACGCCGCCGTGGAATTCAGCTCGCTCCAGGAGACCGCCTTCGCGTGGGCAAGAAAGTACGCGCGGCCGCCGGCTTGAGGAGCGCATGCCGCTGCCAGCAACCCGTCGGCCAGGTCCTTTACATAGATCGCCTGAAACCAGCGTTCGCCGCCCGAGATCTCCATCACAAAGCCCCTACTAATCGACCTGAACATCTCTAGCACGTCCGTGTCGCGCGGGCCGTAGACCACGGCCGGCCGCACGATCACCGCGTCAGGAACCAGCGCCCGCGCAATCCGCTCCCCTTCCAGCTTGGATTCTCCGTAGTGTGTGACGGGATGCGGTTCGGAGTCATCGGAGACCGGCGTGCCATCGGTGCTGGGACCGATTGCAGCGATAGAGCTGACGTACACAAGCCGAATCCCGCGCCCGGCGACCGCCCGCGCGAGATTCTCCGTTGCTCGCGCGTTGCCCGAGTAGAACTCGCTTGTCGAAAGCGCCTTCGTCACACCCGCAAGGTGCATCACGGTGCCGGCGCCTTCGAGGGCATCCCTCAGACCCTCGCCGGAAACGAGGTCACCGAACACAAGCTCAGCTTCGGCAGGCAACGCGAAAGGATGTCGCTTGAAACTGTCGCGGCGGAT
>JBEKHU010000135.1:0-9752 GCA_050012115.1 Bryobacteraceae bacterium
ATCGCTATGGCACTGCTCTCGCCGCTCGGCGCTGCATCTCTGCCCACCGCAAGACCCGAGGAGGTCGGGCTTTCCACCGAACGGCTGCAGCGCATTCATGAAATGGTGATGCGCCGCGTGGAGGCCAAGGAACTTTCCGGCGCAGTCACCCTCGTCGCGCGGCGCGGCCGCGTGGTGCAGTTTGAGGCGCTCGGAGTCATGGATCTGGATTCGAAGAAGCCGATGACGAAGGACACGCTGTTCAAGCTCGCCTCTTCCTCCAAGCCGGTGACGGCGGTGGCCGTGCTGATCCTGATGGAAGAGGGAAAGCTGAAGCTCACCGACCCGGTTTCGAAGTACATTCCGGAATTCAAGAACCCGCGCGTGACGATCGAGATCGAGCGGTCTCCGGAGCCCATGGTCGACCGCCCGCCGTCGGCCCCCAAGACCTACACCGTCCCGGCGGACCGGGAGATCACGATCGTCGATCTGCTGACGCACACCTCGGGCCTGGCCAGCGGAGGCCCCAGCAGCACGGAAATGACGAAGCTGATGAAGGAGCGGAAGCCGGCCGAGACGCTCGCCGATTTTATTCCGCGCGTGGCGGCGCTGCCGCTCGATTTCCAGCCGGGCACGCGCTGGCGCTACAGCGGACTGGCGGCCTTCGACACGCTGGGACGGATTGTGGAGATCGTCTCGGGGATGACGTTCGACCAGTTCCTGCGCACCAAGCTGTTCGAGCCGCTGGGGATGAACGACACGTTCTTCAACGTTCCCGAGAAGGATCAATCGCGGCTGGCCACCATCTACAACCACACCGAGAAGGGCCTCGAAAAGCCGGCCAATCCGCTGGTGATCGGGTCGCCATCGTACTTCTCCGGTGCGGGTGGCCTGGTCTCGACCGTGGCGGATTACTTCCAGTTCGCGCAGATGCTCTGCAACGGCGGACAGCTGAATGGCAAACGGATTCTGAGCCCGTGGACCGTGGATCTGATGATGAGCAATCACGTCGGCGATCTCTTTCTCGGGCAGAGCGGGCGCCCGCCCAAGGGTGTCGGTTTCGGATTGGGCGGCGAGGTGATCCTGAACGCGGCGGAGGCGCGCATGCGGAAGCCCAACGGCAGCTACGGATGGGATGGCGCTTTCGGTACGTACTGGTGGGTGAATCGCAAGGAGCAGATGGTCACGATCATCTTTGTGCAAACGCCGGGGCGTGCCCAGCAGTACGACTTCGACAACGCCGTGTCGCAAGCGGTCATCGAGTAATCGCTCAGGCGCTGACCGGCCGCTTCCGGACGTGCTGCGCGCAGTCGGCACTGACGGATTGCCCGTCGCTGCCCGGCCGGGCGCGGCGCGCCAGCATTCATCTTCGAGCAACTGCGGAACCCGTCGCGGACCCGGCCGTAGTTCAGATTCCGTAGGAGGTGATCACAGTGAGAAGATTCGTATGCCTCTCTGCATGGTTGGTCACGGCGGCAATTGCCTATGCCCAGCGAAAGGCGAAAGATTGAATTCACAAGGCTTAGCAAATCAGTACGACGATAGTCATACTTCACACCTGATCTAGACAGGCATTTCTCCGCACCCATTCTGTTCAACAAACAACCGTCTGTCAATGACTTATGATTCTAGCCCGCCCGCAAATGCCGATCTGACTGGACGATCCTGTCGTGCTTCCCGGCCTCCTGAATGCCGGTGGGACGCACCAAACAGTGGCTCAAACATCCCGCTATGTCCCTGTTTGACCTCATCCGAAACGTGGCGCAGCAATTCGCGGTGGATGAAAGCTCAGACCGCCTTCTTCAGCCCTTTGCGAATGGCCTGCTTGAGAACGGACTGATAGCCGATGCCCTCCGTCTCCGCGATGCGTTTCGCCAGTTCGATATCGGCGATAGGCAGACGGATCGAGATGGCTTTCGTCGCCTTGGCCTTGGCCTGCTCCATCAATTCCGTCAGGACCTTTGCGTCGGTTCGTTTCAGCTTCGCCCCTCCGAGACGCGTCACCGCGCCGCCACGCAACGCCCGCTCAAACTCGTGTTGCGTCTGCTTGCGCCCTTGCGGCGTGGCGTACCAATCGGCCTCTTCCGCTTCTGATTTGAAAGTGCGATGCTCAGTCGATTTGCGAGCCATAGATCCCACTTTCCGAAATGCTCCTACGCAGCCTGCACGGTCAACCGCACGCCGACTCTCTTCTGGAGCACCTGGAGAATCGCAAAGAAGTTGACTGTGTTAGGATTGCCGCGCGGTCCAAGCATGCGATGGAGGCTCTTGCTTGGTTTCTGCAGGTCGGCTGCCAACTGCTCGAAGCCGACCGTCGCATTGATGACGTCGCGCAACACCGTTTTCCCTGTCACTTCGTCGCCCCCAAGATAGGCATTCACAGCTTCCGTCAGCAGTGCCTTGCGGAATGCGCCATCTTTCTGTGCGCGATTGTAGACCGTCTCGCGAAACGCTTTTGTCAGTGCCATTTGCCTTACTCCTGGCCGCCCTTGCGCCGCCTGTAGTCGGCCCACGCTGCTTGCGCCGCAGCAATCGCGGCGCCTTGCCGCTTCTTTGCGCTTCCGCCCAACAGGATCACGATCCGCTCGCCGTCCTTGCCAAAGTAGACCCGATACCCCGGACCGAAGTCGATCTTCAACTCATAGACGCCAGCGCCAACGCCTTCAACATTCGAGAAATTCCCCAGGCCCAGCCGCGTCAAGGCGACGGCTACACGCGCCGCCGCGACAGCATTCAAGCCGTCGAACCACCGCCCGAACACGGATCGTCCGGAACTATCCAGGAACTCCCGAATCTCGATTTCCTACACCTTCCATATGGTAACATAAAAGTTACCATACTGAGTACGAAAATCTTCGCCTCACGAACGTACGGTGAATCACCGCGCGGGATATGATCGGTAGCGGTGCAACCGCAACAGAGTCCTCCCCAGGAGACCCCGCAGGAGCCCAAAGTCTCCGTTATCATCGCTACCTGGAACTCGATCGAGGCTCTCCGCAGATCTCTCACCGCGCTCAACGCCTCCCGCGGGCGCGACCAATTCGAAGTGCTGGTGATCGATCTCGGCAGCCGCGATGGCTGCGGCCAGGTGGACGCCGAATTCCCCAACGTGACGTTCTTGCGGCTGCCGCGGAACTTCGGCCGCACGCGCGCCCGCAACATCGGCATGCGCACGGCCCTGGCCGAACTCGTGCTCCTGCTCGCGCCTGAGGCCGAGGTCGCGCCACAAACTGTCATGGCTCTGGCCGCCGCCGTCGAAGCCGATGAACACGCCGTCGCGGCCCTCCCCCGCCTGCTGGACGCCGCCGGACAGCCCCTTCCGCTGGGCGCCAAACTGCCCGACCGGAAAGCGCTTGCCGCGGCCTGCAAAGCCAATCGCGATCTACCGCTCGGCCCCGCCGTTGGCACGGCGGAATCGGGTTCCGACGCCGCGCTGCTGATTCGCAAGTCCTTCCTTCGCGGCATGAATTACTTCGACGAGAAACGCTTCTCGGAGTATTGGGTGGAACTCGAGCTGTTCTGGCAGATCCGCAATGCCGGCAAGCGCGTCCTGGTCGTGGAAACGCCGGTCACGTTGCACGCGCCGCGCCCCAGCGTCCAGGTGCCGCGTTCGGAACAGGCGCTGCTGGCGGCCGACCGCATCGCCGCGGCCGCTTCCTACCTCGGAAAGCACGACGGCTTCCTTGCCATGCTAGGGTTCCTGCTGGGGCAGCTTGCCGGCGCGCTGGGCATGATCTTCCGCGAACCCGGCTACGGACTGCGGCTGGCGTTCGGCATCCTCAGCGGCGCCCGCGTGGACGGCACGCAGGGCGGCGTCCTGGGGTAGCCGGCGCGAATTCACCGTGCGGCGAACTGCGAATTCACCGTGAAAATCACGCATTTCACCGTGTTTTGACCGTAAAAACACGGGTTTTTTGTAGTTCCGTGTATCTATGGTTTTCTAAAGGACTTAGCGGTATTGCGCCGCAAATGCGCCCACACGAGGCGTGTAACTACTGGATTTGAAAGGACTTGCGCGATTGTCACCGTGCTTCACGGTGGATCTGTTGCAAGCAAAGGACTTATTTGAACTTACCGTGCATTTTGACGCACATTAACATGCTGCACCGTGCGTCACGGTGGATCTGGTGCAATATAAGGACTTACGCACATTAAAGTGCCACATTAACACGGTTCACCGCGCGTCACGGTGGATCTGTGGCAATCAATGGACTTAGAAACATTAAGACGCGCATTTTTGCGTGCAAATCGTGTTTCACCGTGTATCTATGGTGTTCTAAAGGACTTATTGAAAATTATCGGCGTTGCGCCGGGCACGATGAGAGCGCGCTGTTTTCGCCGTCTCTTCCCGCTGCGGCGCCGGCTCATTTATCGAAGAACAGCATCCGCAACGCGATCACCAGCATGAACACGCCGTACCCCTTGCGCACGGCGTCGAGGGGCAGAGCGAGCGTGATTTTAGCGCCGAAGAATGCGCCCACAAAGAGCCCGGCGGCGATCAAGGCGGCATCCCGCAAGTTGATGTCTCCTTTGCGGTAATACTCGTACGCGCCGAGCAGTCCGACGGGCGGAATCATAGCCGCCAGCGAGGTCGCGATCGCCTGGACCGGCTTCAGCTTCACCAGGTACAGCAGCGCCGGGATGATGATGATCCCGCCGCCGATGCCGAACATCCCCGAAAGGACCCCGGCAGCCAGCCCAATGCCCAGCAGTATGAGAATGCTCATGGCGAATCGCAGTGTAGCATGCGGGATGGTTCGGCGATCCGTCGTCGCCAGACTCTCGTTTCAGAGGTCGCGACAATGCGGATGGCCGCACCGGCGAAGGGAATCGCGCGGGTTTTGAAAGACCCTTCAGAACTGGGGCTTGCATTCGCCGGCGGGAGCGTTATTCTGAGTGACGCGGGAAAGGAGTTTCCATGCCCGGCTGGTTGGTCTTTCTGGTGTACGCCGCGGCGTTCTCTCTCGCGGTGTGGGTTGACTACGAATTCCCCAGGGTCGGCTGGTACTGGCGGGTCGTGGCGGTGGTGGTCGCGCTGGCGATCGGCCTGACGCCGCCTCCGTCGCAGCTCGCCGGACCGGAGTTCGATCTGCTGGTAGGCGCGGTCTTTTCGTTCCTCTTCGTGTGGGGTATCAGCGAGGCGTTTTTCCGCCTCTTCCACTTGCCCCACCACACCGTCCGGCGGCATGCCTAGCGGCGGCGCCGGCGCTCGCGACGCGGCCCACGGGACTTCGGCCACGGGCTGCTAGCGGCGATCTCGAAGACGCGCGCGGGCTCGGAGCTGTGTGCCCGGCCTGGCCCGGACTCGCAGTCTCTGAAGGCCGGCGCTTGAGGCGTTCACGGCCCCGCGGCGGGTTCGCGCGCGTCCGCGAGATCACGGAATCAGAACGCACACGTCCTTCAGGTGGCGATATTTCTGCTCGAAATCCAGCCCGTAACCGACAACAAATCGATCCTCGATGACGAAGCCCACGTAGTCGGCGTGGACCTCGATGCGGCGCCGCGTCGGCTTGTCCAGGAAGGCGACGGTGCGCAGCGAGGCCGGCCCGCGCTGCGCCAGCATCTGCCGCAGGTAGTTCAGCGTGAGACCCGTGTCGACGATGTCCTCCACCAGCAGCACGTCTTCGCCTTCGATCGGCTTGTCCAGATCCTTCGTGAGCTGGACTTCGCCCGAGGTCGAGGTCCCGGCATAGCTCTTGGTGCCGATGAATTCAATGCGCACCGGGCAGCGGATGTGGCGGATGAGATCGGCCATGAACATGAAGCTGCCCTTGAGCACGCCGATCAGCACCAGCGGCCGCTCGCCATAATCGGTGCTGATCTGATCTCCAAGCTCGGCCACGCGTTGGGCAATCGTTTCGGCGGAGAGTAGAAGATCGAAGCGGGCCTGGGCCATTCAGCCATTCTATGCCCGAACAAAGCTGTGGAAGCGGTTGCCGCGAGTGCGCCCGCGCAGGGCCTTCCAGCGCAATCAGAGTGGGAGCTGTCACGGCCATAATGGCCCAAATTGGGCCACATTTGCCTGTATGTTATTGATTCCAGGTATAAGAAACGGCCCAGCTTGGGCCGTTTCGCTGGACTGGGGGACAGCGACTGACGATACCGCGACCGTTTAACAGACGACCATCCAAATCATCATCCGACAACTCCCGGCGGCATCTAAGAATTGGGGATCGTGACATTACCGTGGCATCTCCGATAAAGCACTCGCCTGGTCCTGCCACCGCGACTGGATATTTCACAGCGTGGCTGGAGAGGTCGCCTGCGCCCCTGGCGCGATGGAGCCTGCGAGCGCGCCGTCTCGGATTTGTCACCAAATCGCAAAAAAACAAAAGACTTGCACCTTGTACTATTTGCGGCTACGATACTGCTCAAGGAGACGTTCAAGCTGATTCAAATTCGCTCTGAACCCACCCAGGGGGCCATTCCCCCACAGACCACCGAAACTCCTTCGTGGCTCACCGTTCTGCGAGCCGCGGAATCCAAGAAAGCGACGTCCTGCCGGGTCCTCGATCTACGCGAGGTTTCGACGCTCGCCGACTACTTCTTCCTCTGTTCGGCCACGAACCAGCGCCAGTCGCAGACGATCTGGGACGAGATCGCCAAGCAGATGAAAGAGCAGCTCGGCGAGAAGGCGATACGCGTCGAGGGCTACTCGAACGGCGAATGGATCGTGGGCGATTTCGGAGATCTGATCGTCCACGTCTTCACGCCGGAGAAGCGGGCTTACTACGACCTGGAGCGGTTGTGGCGCCACGCCAAGGACGCACCGCTGCCGAGCTAGCGCGCCGCGCTAGCTACCGCTCTCTGAAATGCCCGTGACCGCGGCCAGCGTGGTCAGCCGCCCACCGCCTGCAATGAAGTCGCGCAGCGCGGCTTCGCCGTCTTCGCGCTTCAACGTCTCGACCGCGTCGGTCACAATCTCAACGGTCCGGCCCGTTTTCAGCAATCCGAACGCGGCCATGAGGACGCAATACTCGGTCACCACGCCGTACACCACGCAGCGCTCCGCGTTCAAGCGCCGCAGAACCTCGCCGATGTTGGCGTTGGTGAAACAATCGAGCGCCTGCTTTTCGAGGATCACCTGCTGCGCTGCGCCGAGGTCGAACGTCGCGGCCCGGGATGGCACTGTCACGCGCCGCTCCAGCAGCGTGGCCTCGGGCTTGCGCTGCCCCAGAGTCCCGGCAATGCAGTGGCCGGGCCACACGCGGAACTCCGGGTCGTCCTCGCGGTGCGCATCCATCGTGGAAATGACGACCACCCCCTGCCGGGCCGCCCAGCGGTTCAGCGTGGCGATCCTCGGGATGAGGCGCTCCCAGCAGAAAATCGTACTGCGTGTCGACGTCGATGAAGACGGTACTCATCGCGCCGCCTGCCGCACCTCATCCGTCAGACGCTGCAGCTCGGGCGAGATTTCAACCGGCCACGGCGGATCGCACTCGAACAGGCTGTGCAGTTTCTTCGGCAGCCGGTCCAGCGAGCGGCGCGCATGCGCCTGCGCCTCGCTGGGCGAGGGCAACGGCTGCACCAGTTCGCCGTTGAGGATGACGGGCTCCAGCAGCGCCTCGCGGGCATCCGGATGGGACTCCAAGGAACACGCCAGCAGGTCCTTGTGCACGTAACGGAAGATCTGCTTGCCGCCGGGCAGCGTCGACTTGTCGGCGCTGAACTTGGCGACGTAGCGGCGCTCCCCGCCGGTCCTGAGTTCCACCAGCTTGTAGACCGCGCCGTGACTCGGCGCGTCGTGGGAGGTCGCTAGCTCGGTGCCCACGCCGAACGCATCGATGGGCGCGCCGGCGGCGACCAGCTCCAGAATCTTGTACTCGTTGAGGTCGCCGGTGGCCATGATTTTGGCCTGAGTCTGGCCGCTTTCGTCGAGGATCGCGCGCACGGCCCGCGAGAGTTCGACGAGATTTCCGCTGTCCAGGCGCACGCCCCAGAAGGGCGCCCCGAGCGACGCCGCGCGGCGCGCCCCTTCGAGCGTGTCGTAGGTGTCGATGAGATACGCCGTCGTGTCGCCGAGGAGCTGTTGCAGACGGCGGAAGGCCTCCAGTTCGCTCGGAAACGACAGCACCCAGGAGTGCGCGGCGGTCCCGAAAACGGGGATGCCGAAGCGCATGCCGGTGAGCGTGTTCGACGTGCCGCGGCAGCCGCCGATATAAGCCGCACGGCCGGCCAGAACGCCGGCCTCGGGCGAGTGCGCGCGGCGGGTGCCGAACTCGACCACGGAGCGGCCGCCCGCGGCGTCGACGATGCGCGCCGCCTTGGTGGCGATCAGCGACTGGAAGCCGATCGTCGAGAGCAGATACGTTTCCGGGATCTGCGCTTCGAAGAGCGGCGCGCGGAGCGTCAAGAACGGCTCGCCGGCGAACATCGGCGTGCCTTCGCGGACCGCGAAAAGGTCGCCCGTGAAGCGCCAGGAGCGGAGTTGATCGAAGAAGCCTTCGCCCACTTGCGCGAAGTGCGGCAATCCCCGCAGGTAGCGGATCTCCTCCTCGCCGAAACGGAGGCTGAGCAGGTATTCGACCGCCTGCTGGAGTCCGGCCGCGATCAGGAAATTGCGATTCTGCGGCAGGCGCCGGACGAACAGTTCGAACACGGCCGTCTCACCGCTCTTGCCCGCCTGCCAGTAGCCGGCGGCCATCGTCAGTTGGTAGAGATCGGTGAGCAGGCCGTTAATCACGACTCACTTCTTTGCAGCCGGCTTGACCTGTTCTTCCTTGAGATCGGCGGCGGCGTGCTGCAGCTCGTCGACCGCCTGCGCGGAGACGACGTAGAGCGACGGCTCGCCCTCGCGCCGCGCCAGCCAGTCCTGGCCCGACTTCGCCAGCGCGACCTTCTCCGTCTTCTTCCCATCGCCGGAGACGACGGTAATGTCGATTGTCGCAGTGTCGAAGCCGGACTCCGCGAATTTCGTAGCGGAGAGATCGCGCAGTTTGTCCAGGAAGGTCTGCAGAGAGGCGGATTCGAGAGGCTTTCCATTGCGGAACCACTTCTCGCCGCCCTTGGCGACGCTGGTTTGAACCGACGCGTTATGGAAGTCGATGCGGCTCGGATCGTTGAATCCGAAGTCGAACAACTTTTTGTTGCGGAAATCGTTGGTGGCCTTGTCGAAGATCTTCGCCGTGGTGGCTTCCACCGTGTAGGCGCCGTCCACCACGCTCGATCGCGCGCAGTACTTGTCGTCCTTTGTCTTCCGGATCTCGATCTTCTGCGTGCCCGCCACATCGGTAACCGTGAGTACGGCGAGCGGCGCGGCCGAAGCGAACGCCGCGGCATTCTTCTTCAGGTCGTCAGCGGAGAGCGCCGCATCGAGCTTCACATCCTGCAGGCGTCGGATCATATCGTCGACGGTGAAGACATCGGCGCGATAGGGTTTGGGCTTGACGATCTGCCACTCGCCCTGCGCGTTCTTGCCGAACTCGGTTTCGGTCTTCTGGGCCACCAGCGTGACCCGTGCCAGCTTCTCCGGATCGAACGTCAGCAGGCGCTTGTCGCGCAGGTCGGCGGCGGTTTTGTTGAAGCCTTCCTTGGTGTAGGAAGCGATGGTGTAGACGTGCGGGTCGCCATCGGCGGAGGCGTAGACGGCGGAGCCGGCCGGGGCCTCATCGCCCACCCGCAGGATTCTCGACTTGCCGTCCTTGAGATTCAGAGTGAGTGTTAGCGCCGGCTGCACCAGGCCGTACTGGCCGGCATCGGAGGTCTTGTCCTCGATGACCTTATCGGAGACCACGCTCGCCGCCGCCGTGACGAACGACGAGACCGTGAGCTTA
>JBEKHU010000136.1:0-7278 GCA_050012115.1 Bryobacteraceae bacterium
TTTAGAGTCCGTCGTGCCGGTGGCTGGTGGCGGCAAGGCGCAAGCAGTGATCGTCATCGGACAGGCTGGTGAGGAGTGCGGCAAATATGCTGCAACTGAGCTGCAGAAATACCTGCATGCTCTTTCTGGTGTGGAGATTGGGATCGTCACCGATGGGCTAAGTACCAAGCAATCTCCGCGGCAGGCCTTGATTCTGATTGGCGGGCCGGATCAGAACCGCTTGGTCAAGCAGGCCGTGGACGCGGGACTGACCGGCTTTCCCGGCCTTAAGCCCGATGGATTCGTACTCAAGACGTACCGTCTCGACGAACGGCCGGTTGTAGTCGCGGGGGGCAATAATGATGCGGCTACAATGTACGCCGTCTTCGAATTGGTCGAGCAACTGGGAGTAACTTTCCGTCTGACCGGGGACATCGTGCCTGCGCAACGGCCCTCTTTGGAGATACCAGCGCTCAACCTGCGCATGGAGCCCGCCATAGAGCAGCGAGGTTTTTTGGTGGAGGCCTCACATCACCCGAGTATAACCATGCTCTCGTATGAGGATTATGTCCGCTTGCTCGACCAGATGGCCCAAATGAAATACAACGACCTGAAGATCTGGTGGTTCGCGTATAGTCCCTTTCTCAAGTACGCCTACCATGGTGAGCCCAAGCAAATCGGTGACATGTCAACCAAGGATAGTGGCTACTTGAACACCGTGTACGCAGGAGTTGGATCTCACACGACGGACGACGTCTCGATCGGCAAGAGTTGGTTCCCGGGAAGGCGCCTTGCGCCTCGCGAGTTGCAGCATGTGGAAACGCCCGACGAGGCCTTCGCGCCGGCGCAGGACCTACTGCGGCGGGTGATTCGTTATGCCAACAGCAGGCATATCAAGGTTTGGCTGGTGGACGAAATGGCCGTTTTGCCCCCCAATCTGGCCCGCCACGGTGAAAGGATCGGTCCTCTGCCTTTCGAGATCGTTTACGGCACGTTTATGCATCCCCTGGACCCGATCAATCGTGAGATTCAAGTGAACCGCCTGAAAGCCTTGATCGACACTTACCCTATGGCTGCGGGCTACCTCCTGAATTTCTCGGAGATGTATATTCCACAGAATAATGCAAAGCACCGCGCCTTCTTTGCGCAGCAGCAGGCGACGTTTAACGAACTGAGGCCGTTGATGCAACCTTGGGCCGATCGATTCTTCATTGGCGGGCCAGCGATGATCGACTCCAATATTGGTTACTTCGATCTATTCAAGTATTTGCTGGCGAAACGGGATGAGATTGCTCCCAAGGCCAAGCTGGGGTTGATGACCGTCGGGCGGGGCTACGTGATGCCTCTGTTCGACAAGATGCTGCCGAAAGATGTTCCGTTTCTGACCTTCGATTCAGGCGGCCGGTGCGGGTACGGGACCCCGGGCGGAATGCCCATGAGCTACTTCGGCGGAATGGGACAGCGGGAAAGGACCATGACTCCCTACCTGGACGACGACTGCGACATGTTGGGTATGCAGTTCAATGTCGGGGTGTACACACAGAAAGACCGCATTTTTACGGACGGCGTCAAGTATGGTTTGACGGGGGTTGCTCCGTGGATGGGTCAACCCCGTGGGACCGAAGCCAACAGTTCCTTCTTGGCTGAGGCAGCCTGGCATCCACAGTTGACGTTGGAGGAGTTTTACAAGGAATACTCCGCGCGCCTATTCGGCGCCAAAGCTGCGCCCGATATGTATCAGGCCTACCTTACCCTTGAGGAAAATCAGGCGTATTTGGCCAGGGAAGCCCCGGGATTTGGCAGAGGGCCCAGCCCCACCACCATGACCTGTTGTGGTGCTCTGCCGGAAGTGAGTCTGGTGTACAAGTATTCCCTGCAAGAGAATCCCTATGATGGCCCAAGGGACGCCGGGTGGACGGAGTTTATTATCGACTCGCCGCAAGTGAATGGGATATTCGAAGGTTCGATTTGTTTACTGGACAAGGCTCTACGGAGCATGGGCGTGGCCGAATCCAAGGTAGAGCCGCGGGGCAAACATGAACTGGCCTACCTGATCAATCGGACGAAGGCCTACCGGGACGATATGCGCGCTGAGATTACCGAACGCGAGGCTTTGCTCTCCTTCGACCAAGCGTTCCGCACGAGAAATGCAGTTCCGAATGAGCAGTTCGTGGCGGATCTGGAGGCGAGCCTGAAGCTGTTCGAAGCAGCCCACCAGCAGGCGCAGATTGCGACGACTGAATATGCTGAGATCATCGATTACCCCTCGGACCTTGAAACCTTGTACAACCTGAATGTCGGGACGCTTATGGGCTTCGACCTGATCCGGCAATGGATGCAAAAGATTGTGAACTTCAATGAAGGGAAGCCGTATACGGAGCATGTTCCATTTGAGCGGCTTTTCCCAGGAAGGACTTCATCGACCGGATATTAGGCGAGGACAAGCACGCGCCACACAAGCGGCGGCATACGGCTCACTGCATCGGGGTACGGCTACGCGAGGAGAGGCTGGATCACCTGCTGGCCGCTGTTGGCGGTGATGGTCATGATGCAGGCCGGCGCCTGACAACCGGAGTTATACTCTCAATCAAACTGGTACAATGCATCGGTCAGGCCAGCATCTCCCGTACTTTGATTGCCAGCTGGTCGGGACTGAATGGCTTCTGGATGTACGCCACACCTTCTTCCAGAACCCCATGGTGGAGGATGGCTTCGTCGGTGTAGCCCGACATAAACAGCACCCTGATTCCAGGCTGGAGTTGTTCCAGCCGATTGGCCAGTTCCCGGCCACTGACGTGCGGCATCACGACATCCGTCAGAACCAGATGGATGCGCCCGCGCTCCTGCTCGCAGAGGATCAGGGCTTCGCCGGCGTTTCCCGCCTTGACTACGCGGTAACCGTAGGTCTTCAACACCGTGGCGGCGTACTCGCGGACTTCTGCCTGGTCCTCCACGACCAGCACAGTCTGGCCCTCGCCCATCGCCGGAACGATTGACGGTTTCGCCGCATCGGCCATCGCTTCCGCCAGCGCAGGCAGGTAGACCGTGAATGTGGTCCCGTGGCCCAGTTCGCTGTAGACGCTGACATAACCGCCGCTCTGCGCAACGATGCCCTGGACCATCGACAGCCCTAGCCCTGTTCCCTTGCCAACTTCTTTGGTGGTGAAAAACGGCTCGAAGATCTGCCGGCGCGTGGCTTCGTCCATTCCTGTGCCGTTGTCACTCACGGCCAGCATGATGTACCGGCCGGCGCGAGCCTCCGGATGCGACCTGACATGGCTTTCGTCGCGCTCTACGCCGGCTGTCTCGATCAGCAGCGTGCCACCGTCCAGCATGGCGTCTCGGGCGTTTACAACCAGATTCAAAATCACCTGCTCCAACTGATGCAGATCGGCGCGCACCGTCCCGCTCTCAGCGCCGAGCGCGAGGTGCACCCTCACGTCTTCTCCCACCAGGCGCTCCAGCATGGACCGTATTTCCTGCAGCAGGCAGTCGAGATTTAGTACGCGCGGTTGCAGGACCTGCTTGCGGCTGAAGGCCAATAGTTGGCGAGTCAAGCCGGCTGCGCGTTCTCCGGCTTTGTGGATCTCCTCCAGGGAGGTGCGAAGCGGATCGCACGGCCTCAGGTTGGCGATGCCCAAAAGACTATAGCCATTGATGACCGTCAGCAGATTGTTAAAGTCGTGTGCTACGCCACCCGCCAGACGCCCAATACACTCCATCTTCTGCGCCTGGTGCAATTGTGCCTGTAGCTTCGTCTTCTCCTCTTCAGCCCGCTTGCGAACAGTGATGTCGGTGTCGCTGCCGCGGTAGCCCTGCAGGATTCCTTCGGCGTTCAGAAGGGGGATGCCATTGGTAGAGACCCATACGACGCGGCCATCCTTGGCTAGAGTGGCGTTTTCTAGACTCTCGAACGGTTTCTTCTGCTCGAAGACGGCAAGAGCGGCTTGTTTGAACTCACCTCGTCCTTCTTCGGGATGCAAATCATAGAAGTGCATCCGGCCCACCAGTTCCGCCGGGAGGTAACCCCAAATGGCCTCGGACACACGACTGACAAAGGTGTAGAGACCCTTCGTGTCGACTTCCCAGGTGATTGTACGGCTCTGCTCCGCCAGTCGGTCGAATCGCGCATGGCTCTTCCACAACGCCTCCTCCGTCCATTTGCGCGCGGTGATGTCGCGGGCGATGCCTTGGATGGCGAATGGCTTGCCCGTGCGATAGATAAGCGAGGCCTGGGTCTCTACGAGCACGCCCCCCCCATCTTTGCGGCGCAGCCAGTATTCGCTTGGACTCTGCTCGTACCCAGCCGCAAGGATCTGCTCCACCCTGCGTTGCGCCAACGGGAGTTGATCATCCGTCAGCAGTGACTGAAACGTAAGCGTGACGATTTCCTCGCGTCGGTAGCCGAGCAGATCCAGGGCTGCCTGGTTGGCGTCGAGAAAACGCCCATCGAAATCGGATAGGAAGACGCAGTCGAGCGAACGGTCAAAGAGGGCCCTGTAGCGTTCTTCGATCTCTTGTAGGTCCGCCTCCGCCCGCTTGCGCTCGGTGATGCACCGGCCTGCAACGACGGTCGCGTCGTGGCCGCGGTATTTCACTGGCCGCGAATCTAGCTCCGCCTCAAATGTGGAGCCATCCTGGCGGACACAGGTCACTTCGATCCGCCCGGTTTCCCGCCGTTCGATGCGCCGGCTGATGCGCACGCGCGATTCGGAAGTCAGCATGAACTCCAGGCCATTCTTGCCAATAAGCTCCTCCGGCTGCTCATATCCGAAGAAGCGCGCAAGCTCTGGATTGACATCCAGGATTACTCCATGTTCGTGGATCATGATGCCTTCGCACGCTGCGCTGGACAGGCTGCGGAAGCGCTCTTCGCTCTCGCGCAGAGCCTCTTCAGTCCGTTTGCGTTCGGTGAGGTCCACCACGGCAAAGACGATGCCCTTGGCGAGGTCTTGCGGGTCCGTCGGCGAGGCGCTGACGTTAACGTCGACCAGCGAGCCGTTCTTGCGCCGCCATTGGGTGTCGCCCGATACGGGATAAGCGCCTTCAACGCTCATGCGCGCCGCCTTGAATTCGGCATCGGAACGATAAAACACCCGCGTACTGGACCCGATCAATTCCTCGCGCGCGTAACCCATCAAGCGAGCCAATGCGTCGTTCGCCTCGACGATGACGCGGTCGACGCTGATTCCGATGCCGATCGGAACCGTGCGCAGCAGACTGTTAATTAGAACTTGCATTTTAGTTTCAGAATTCCTCGAACTCATCTTCCAGTGGAGGATCGTTTTGGGCGGTACTGGCGCTCGCCGGAAGCAATGCGGTCGCAGGCCCGCTGGATTCGGACGAAACCGCGGCGCTCAGCGCCGCATGACTAGAGGCAGGTCCGCGGAGAGGCGGCCCACGCAGCGCAGGATTGCGACCGAGGGGGCGCTTCGCCATCGTGTCCCCTTGATTGACTGCTGGTCGGGCCGATGGTCGCCAGGATGCGCTCAAACTCAAGGCTGGCATACACCCCGGGCACTGTCCCGCAGCCCAATTCGAGCAGTTCGTGACAGTCGTACAAGCCCGAGCCGACCGCCACGACAATACGGCCCTGAATCATCCACAACCAGCACTCTAGCCATCACTTCGCCTGTCTTAGTTGATTAAGACGTGGCCCGGCGAATGGGCAGCAACCGCCGGGCCGCGTACCATGGTCTATTCTCCACACGCTGAACTGTGAGACCACCTGCTGGAGCCGGGCTGCCATCAGGCTCAACTCATGCGCCGCTTTCTGCGTGTCGTTGGCGCCCTCCGTGGTGTTCTTCGCCGCCACGGCCACGCCACCGATGTTTTTCGCGATGTCGCTGACTCCTTTGGCCGCCTCGGTCACGCTTCGGCCGATCTCATTGGTGGCCGCCGTCTGTTCTTCCACCGCCGAGGCGATACTGTTGGAGATGTCGTTGATTTGGTTGATGATAGTACCGATCTCCTCGATCGCCTTGACAGCGCCCTTGGTATCGCCCTGAATCGCTTCGATCTTCTGGCCGATATCCTCGGTGGCCTTGGCGGTCTGCTTGGCGAGTTCCTTCACTTCGTTGGCCACGACGGCAAAGCCCTTCCCTGCTTCGCCGGCGCGCGCCGCCTCGATAGTCGCATTGAGAGCGAGCAGGTTGGTCTGCTGCGCAATCGAGGTAATCACCTTGACCACGTTGCCGATCTCCTGGCTGGATTCGCCCAACTTCTTCCCAGTCACATTGGCCGACTGCGCCACACTGACGGCATTCTTTGCCACCCGGACGGTCGCTTCAAAGCCCTCGACCGCAGCGGCCGGAGTGGATCAGCGAAGGTGAGCCGTTAGCCCTGGCGATCAGATCGGGGGACAGGCCGAAGATATAGCGGCCGCCGCCAGCGCCATAGTAATTCGCCGAGACCAGACGGAAGCCTCGAAAAAGCTCGAACAGGGAATTGGCGGACCCCGCACCCCCCAAGATTGCATTGCTCCGCTTCGCGGTTGGGTCGTAAGCCTTAAAAGTCCGCTCCATCCCCATCAACTCGAAGTGCAGGGAGTGACCCGCGGGCATTTTGGGATCGAACGCGATCTTGGCAATGATGTCCGGGTGCAGGTTGGGAACGCCGAGGCGGGTAGCGTTATTATCCGACTGAGCGGCGTATGAAACGGCCACTGCAGCCGGGAGAACCACGGCCGTGTTGCCGCCGCCGCCACCGACGTACTGCTCGGATTGTTCAAACGAAAAGACCCATTGTCACTTTCTCTTTGGCGGCGTGGTAGAGCACGCGGAAACCGGGCTGACGCGCCCACAAGATGCCCAACTGATAATTCACATCGACATGGTTGGAAATGAAGACGTCGCTGGGCAAGGAAGAGATGCCTTTGCGGCCCGCGGTGGCTGCTGTCCACATCTGGCCACCAGTGATTTCCCACTGTCCAACGCGGACATCGGCAAAACCCAGGCGCAGACGCAGAGTCGCGCTATTGGCGGTTACAGGGAGGCTGGCCGCGGCGTTGCCCAAAAAGTCCGTTTTCAGATAACCTAGGACCTCGGCGCCCTTGTAGTTCGTGTCCACGCGAAGCCCCATGCGGCTGTTCTGCGCACTGAAGCGGTTTTCCGACAAGCTGCCAAGACCGTTCGTACTGTTCGAATACGGGATGTTACCGAAATTCGTGCCAATTCCGTTGCCATTTGTCGTTGAACGCGTCACATCAATCAGGTCCAGCCAGCCGAATGGCAGCGAGGTTGCGCTACCCAAGTGGAATTGCAGCGGCGACGATAAGTCGACCTTGGCGGACACGGTTTG
>JBEKHU010000137.1:0-7243 GCA_050012115.1 Bryobacteraceae bacterium
GACGCCGACGTGGTGCGCGTAGTCGATCTTTATGAGGCCTCCGAACCGCCGATCGAGGGCGTTTCCGCGCAGGCGCTGGTGACGCGGATTCGAGCCGAGGGCCATCCAGACGCCGATTCCGCGGGCTTGGTGGCGGCCGCTGCGGCCGCCGCGGCGGCCGCAGCGCGGCCCGGCGACACGGTATTGACTTTGGGAGCCGGCAGCATCACGCAGGCGGCCGAACTGGTTCTAAATGGATTAAGAAAGGGCGGACACAGTGGCCAGGCGGAAAGCACGGGAAACTGAGGACGATCCGCAGGACTCCCTCGGTGAGACGCCCGCGGCGCGCTCGCTCTGGCGGACGGCGTTTCTCGTCTCCGGGTGGACCTTCGCGGCCGTGGTGGTGTTGTTCAGCCTGGCGTGGCTCTCCTGGCAGGGTGAGACGTTCCTGATCCACGACAAGCGGTTCCGCATCGCTCCCCGCGAGCTCGACGAGAGCGGCGACGCCATTCGCATCACCGGCATCCGGCGCGCCTCCAAGTCGGCCGTGCTTGCCGTGTTCGACCCCGACCGGGGGCGGAGCCTGTACGAACTGGATCCCGAGAAGCGCCGCCTGCAGTTGCGAGGCGTCGGATGGGTGCGCGACGCGGTGGTGCGCCGCGTATGGCCGAATCGCGTCGAAGTGGAGATCTTCGAGCGCAGCCCGGTGGCGTTCATTCGCGTGGCCGAAGGCGCGAGCGGCGATTTCAACAACCCCGTGAAGTTCCGGCCCATGCTGATCGACGCGGAAGGGGTGATCCTGCCGCTGCAGGGCGCGGTCGCGCAAAGCCTGCCGCTGTTGACCGGCGTGAGGGAGGAAGACGACGTCGAGGCGCGCCGCCAGCAGGTCGCGCTGATGACGCGGGTGCTGCGCGCGCTGCGCCAGCGCAAGTCGCAAATCGTCGAAGTGGACGTGAGCCGCCCGCAGGAGATCCGCGTCGGCTGTGCCGTGGGCAACCAGACGTTTGTTCTGAACCTTGGCAACGAGCAGTTCCTCGAAAGAGTGGAACTGTTCCTCAAGCAATATGAGAGTATGCGGGACCAACTGGACCCGCGTAAGGAATATGATTTGACGAACGAGGGCCGCATTCTCGCCATAGACCCAGAGACATCGTCCGGCGCGGCGCGCAGGTAGGAACGGAAGTGGCCAAGAAATCACCATTGGCGGTAGGTTTGGACGCGGGGAGCGGGCGGGTGAGGGTTGTGGCCCTCGGCCTCGAAGACGAACGCCTGTACTACCGCGGGCATTCCGCGGTGCCCTCCAGGGGCTGGCACCGCGGCCAGATTACGGACCAGACGGCCCTGGCCGAAACGGTGAGGCAGGCCGTCCGCGAGGCGGAAGGACGCGCCGGCGAGACCATCAGCTCAGCCGTCGTGGGGGTGGGCGGACCGCGCATGCGCTGCCAGCAGGGGCGCGGGCTTTATGAGTTCGGCCACCGCCGGCCGATTGAGCGCGGGGACATGGTCTACGCGGTGGAAATGGCCGCCCGGGCCAAGTTCGAGGCGGACCGCGCGCTGCTGCAGGTTCTGCCGCAGGACTTCACCGTGGACGGCCAGGCCCCGCAGGCCCACCCGTTGAACATCGAGGCGCTGCGCCTGGAGGCGCACGCGCTGCTGGTGACCTGCTCCGAACAGGAGCACCAGGCTCTCGTCAGCGCGGTCCACCAGGCGTCTCTCAAGGTGGAGGAGACGGTCTTCGAGGCCATGGCCGGGGCCTACGCGTCGATCCTGCCCGAAGAGCGCCAGGGCGGCGCGGTGCTGATCGACATCGGGGCCCACTCCACGAATCTGAGTTATTACGACGGCGACTCGATGCTGTTCGCCGTGGGCATCCCCATCTCGGGCGACCACTTCACGATGGACGTCGGCAAAGTCCGCGCCCTTTCCTTCGAGGAGTCCGAGTGGCTGAAGCTCAATTACGGCGGCGCCCTGGCCGGGCTCTCGGCCGACAACATCGTGATCGGAATTCCGGGTGAGAGCGGGCGCACGTCGCGTGAGATCACACGACGGGAACTGGTCTCGATTCTCGAGGCCCGCGCCGTGCAATTGTTCAACTACATTGAGGACTTCCGGGCGCGCTACGCGCGCAACATGATCCTCAGCGAGGGCGCCGTGCTGTGCGGCGGAGGCTCGAAACTGGAGGGCATGGTCGAAGTGGCGGAAAAGGTCCTGAACTGCCCCGCCCGGTTGGGTCTGCCGCGTGGAATCGGGCAGTGGCCCGAAGAACTGCTGACACCGGAGTGGACGGTCGCGGCAGGCCTCGCCATGTACGCCGCCCGATTGGGCCAGAGGCGGGAGACGCGGCGCCGCGGTCCTCACTTCTGGGACCTGTTTACCAGCCGGTAAAAAGAGGCCAGAATTAAGACTGGCAGATGGCAGGCGGTGTGTGAAAGGGTAAATCATGGCTGAGCCGGATCCGCTGAAGTTCGAGATTCAGGAAGAATCGCTGGGCGGGACGCGTATCAAGGTGATCGGTATCGGCGGCGGTGGCTCCAACGCGGTCAACCGCATGATCGAGGCCGGCCTTGGGGGCGTCGACTTCTACGTGATGAACACCGACGCCCAGGCGTTGCGGGCCTCGAAGTGCCCGAACCGCATCGCCATTGGCGCGCGCATCACCCACGGTCTTGGCGCGGGCTCCGACCCGGAGATCGGCCGCCAGGCCGCGCTGGAGGACACCGACCGCATCGTGGAGGTGCTGGAAGGCGCGGACATGGTCTTCGTCGCCGCGGGTCTCGGCGGCGGCACGGGCTCGGGCGCCGCGCCGGTGGTCGCCGCGCTCGCCAAGGAGCTGAACGCGCTCACCGTGGCCGTGGTCACCCGCCCCTTCAGCTTCGAAGGTCCGCGCCGCATGCGCCAGGCCGACATGGGTCTGGCCGAGTTGCATGCCACCGTCGACACCGTGATCTCCATCCCCAACGACCGGCTGGTGGAACTGGTCCCCAAGGGCACCAGCTTCTTCGAAGCCTTTCGTCTGGCCGACGACGTATTGCGGCAGGGCGTGCAAGGCATTAGCGACATCATCACCACGCCGGGCCTGATCAACCGCGACTTCGCCGACGTGCGCTCGATCATGACCGGCATGGGCTTCGCCATCATGGGTACGGCTTCGGCCCGCGGTGAGAACGCGGCGGTCGAGGCGGCGCGCGCCGCCATCCGCTGTCCGCTGATTGACGAGGCGGGCCTGCAGGGCGCACGCGCGATCCTGATCAACATCACCGCCTCCGGAAACCTCTCGCTGCACGGCATGCACGAGGCCTGCAAGCTGATCCGCGACGCCGCGGGCGTCGAGGATGTGCAGATCAATTTCGGAATTGTGCCCGACGAGACGATCGGCGACGAGGTGAAGGTCACGGTCATCGCCACGGGCTTTCAGCGAATCGGCCTGCCCGAGGCCCAGGCGCCGCAGGTGAGAGCGCACACCAGCGCGGAGAGCGTCGCGGCGCCGCCCGCTCCGGCGCCCGCCGCCGCAACTGCGCCGGTGGAGGCGATCTCGATCGTTTCCCAACCCGTGGAGCCGGAACCGGAACCCGCGCCGGAGCTGGATTTCGAGCCGGAACCCGCGTACGTCGAGGATCCGCAGGCGCCGCTCGAGCTCGACTTCGTTCCGGACGAAGCGCCGCCCCCGCCGGATGAACAGGCCGGCCCGCCACCGCAGGAAGAGTATCGAGAACCCTTGCGGGAGGCCCGTCCGGAGCCGGTGCCGATCAGCGACAGTGACGACGATTTCGCGCTGGATGACATCGACACGCCGCCAATTCTGCGCTCGGATCGAAGACCTTACTGATGACGACCGAAACCGCCATCTCGGCTGGACGCATGATCCTCCGCGGCGGACGCCCGCTGGCTGGAGAGGTGGCGCTGCGCGGAGCCAAGAACTCACTGCCCAAGATCATGGTGGCGGCGCTGCTGACCGGCGAGAAGTGCACTCTGCGCAACGTGGCGGGCATTGCCGACGTGGCCATCGTCTCCGAGCTGATCCACGCGCTGGGCGGTGAAGTGAACGCGCCCGAGCCGGACGTGCTGGAGATCAGCGCCGCCAATCTCCGTCCCATGGAGCGCCGCGTCCTGAAGACGTTCTCCGGCAAGAGCCGCATCCCGATTCTGGCCTGCGGACCGATGCTGGCCCGCTTTGGCGCATCGCCCGTGCCGAGCCTCGGCGGCTGCCGCATCGGCACGCGGCCCGTCGATTTTCACATCCGCGCACTGCAGGACCTCGGCGCGACACTGCACGACGAGACCGGCAACGCGCATCTGAGCTGCGACCGTCTCACCGGCAATAAGCTGCACCTCGAATACCCCAGCGTCGGCGCCACGGAACAGGTGATCCTGGCCGCGGTGCTGGCGCACGGCAAGACGGAGCTGTCCAACGCGGCCATCGAACCCGAAATCATGGACCTGATCATGGCGCTGCAGAAGATGGGCGCCATCATCTCGGTCGACGTGGACCGCGTCATCACCATCGAGGGCGTGCGTGAGCTGGGCGGCTACGACCACGCCGCCATGCCCGACCGGCTCGAGGCCGCCTCCTGGGCCAGCGCCGCCGCCGCCACTGGCGGGCGCATCTTCGTCCGCAACGCGCGCCAGGTGGACATGATGACGTTCCTCAATCAGTTCCGCAAAATCGGCGGGGATTTCGAGGTGACCGGCGAGGGCATCGCGTTCTGGCGGCGCGACTGGGGCCTCCATTCCACGGTGCTGGAGACCGACGTTCACCCCGGTTTCATGACCGACTGGCAACAGCCTTTCGTCATTGCTCTCACGCAAGCGCTGGGCGTGTCGATCGTCCACGAGACCGTCTACGAGGAGCGTTTCGGCTACGTCGAGGCGTTGAACCGCATGGGCGCGCAAATTCAGGTCTACCGCGAATGCCTCGGCGGGCTGCACTGCCGTTTCGGCCAGCGCAACTACCTGCACAGCGCCGTCATCGTCGGCCCCACGCCGCTGCACGGCGCCGAGATCTACATTCCCGACCTGCGGGCAGGCTTCTCCTACGTGATCGCGGCGCTGGTGGCCGAAGGCACGTCCACCCTCACCAACACGAGCCTCATCCAGCGCGGCTACGAGAACCTGATCCCCAAGCTCCACGCCCTCGGCGCGGAGGTGGTCGAAGAGGAGTAAGCACCGGAGCCCGCTGAAGTCCGCATGCGCGCGCTCCGGCGCCGGTGCGAGAATGGGCTTTTCCACTCTCTTTCTCGTACCTATTGCCATGAAAGTCGTCGCATTCAACGGAAGCGCCCGCAAGGCTGGCAACACCGCCATCCTGCTGAACTACGTCCTCGCCGAACTCGCCGCCGAGGGCATCGACACCGAACTCGTCGAGCTGCACGGTCTGGAGATCCACGGCTGCGTCGCCTGCCGCCAGTGCGCGGCCAACAAGAACCGCCGCTGCGGCCAGACCAAAGACGATGGCAACATGCTCATCGAGAAGATGATCGAGGCCGACGGCGTGCTGCTCGGCTCGCCGACCTACGTGGCCGACGTCTCGCCGGAGATCAAGGCGCTGATCGACCGCGCCTGCATGGTCTCGGGCGCCAACGGCGGCATGTTCCGGCGCAAGGTGGGCGCCGCCGTCGTGGCCGTGCGCCGCGCGGGCGCCATCCACGCTTTCGACACGCTGAATCACTTCTTCCTGATCACGGAGATGATCATCCCCGGCTCGAGCTACTGGAACATCGGCATCGGCCGCGAGATCGGCGACGTGGAGCGGGACGCCGAGGGCATCCGCACGATGCAGACGCTCGGCCGCAACATGGCCTGGTTGCTCAAGAAGATCAACGCTTAGCAAGCGCTGGCGGAACTCCCGTGGGCCTCATCGCAAGCGCCGCCCGGGTTCGGCTCTTCGGCAGATGAGACATTGAACGTCCGGGCTACCAGATACAGCGGGCGCCCCTTGGACTCTTCATAGATCTTCCCGACGTACTGCCCCACGATCCCGATGCTGATCAGCACCGCGCCGCCGAGGATGCTGGTGAGGACCATCAGCGAGGTCCACCCCGGAACCGTGCGGCCCGACAACAACGCCACCACCGCGCGCAGGGCCTCCTCAATGCCCAGCAGTCCCGCGATCAGGCCGAGAACGATGCCGATCTGCAGCGGCAGCGTGGAAAACGAAGTCGCGGCGGTCCAGGCAAAGGCCAGCATTTTGCGCAAGGGGTACTTGGTGCTTCCGGCGACGCGCGGGTCGCGCCGGTACTTCACCGCGCACTGCGGGTACCCAACCCACGTCACCATGCCGCGCAAAAACCGGTGCTGCTCCCGCATTCGCTGCAGGCCGTCCAGACACTCCCGCGAGAGCAGGCGGAAATCCCCGGCGTCTACCGGCAGACGCCCGTCCACGATCGTCCGCATCAGCCGGTAAAAGGCCCAGGCGCTGAATCGCTTGAATACGGTCTCACCTTGGCGGGCCTCGCGCTGTCCGTAGACCACGTCGTAGCCCTGGCGGTAACGCTCCAGCATTTCGTGAATCACGGACAAAGGGTCCTGCAGATCGGCGTCAATCAGCACGACGGCGTCCCCGGTCGCATAATCGAGACCGGCGGTCGCGGCCAGTTGGTGTCCAAAGTTGCGGGAAAAGTGGATCACCTTGACCCGGGCCTCGTCGGCCGCCCATTCGGCGGCTTTCACCAGCGTGGCGTCCGAGCTGCCGTCATTCACTAGAACGACTTCCGTCTCGCAGGGGAGATCGCGCAGGAAGTTGGTCACCGCCGACCGCAGAAAAGGAACTGTCGCCTCCTCGTTGTACATCGGGATCACCAGCGAAAGCCGGATCGGACCAAGGCGCGGCCGCAGAAGGTGATAGGTCTCTTCCGCCGAGGGCATGCGCCTAAAAGGCTAACACGGCGTGGATCCCCGTGTGTACCGGGCGGCTGCTGGGAACCACTGCGCCAGCGGCTTCGCATGATCATGCTGGAGTTTCGTGGTACTTTGTGCGGTGTTGCAGTACCGAAGGAACCAGAGTGGAACATCCGCCTACGCCAGTTCCCGCTCGCAGCGAGCCAGTAACTTCACTTGGGATCAGGCATCTTCTGCGGTGAATGCCGTCTGTTGTATAATCGCTGCTGGCCGTGAGGCCAGAGCAGAAATCCTGGTTACTTCGGCAGCAACTTATGACGGTATGGATTCCGACCGCCGCGGCAACCGCCGAGATCATCTTCTTTCCGCTGGCCACGGCCGTTGCGGTCATCGCGCTACGACGCTCGGTGTTGCAGGCGCGCCAGAAATG
>JBEKHU010000138.1:0-7232 GCA_050012115.1 Bryobacteraceae bacterium
GCAGTCCCCCGTCCCTCTTCGCTCCGGCCCGCTCGATCAGCTGGATCAAGTCGGCATCCGTTACAACCAAAACGGCGTTGTCGAGCGGGCTCTCCCGCAAGTACAAACGAGCCTTTCCAAGCCACTTCGGCAAATCGTCGGGGTGGCTGTGCTGGAGGGACTTGAGGTCGAGCAGCGGAACATAAAACGGGAGGATCCGAAGGTTCGGCTGCGTGATCGTGGGCAGATAGGTGTCCTTATAGCCTGACAGCAGTTCGTCGGTCGAGCCGCAGTGCAGCACGGCGATTGTCATCCCAGTGCCCAGCAGGAGGCTCAACGCTTGAGAGCTCACCTTGGGTCCGGCCGTGATCCGGGAGACCTGATACATCAGGGGAACGCGCTCGCCGCGGGCCATTCGGAACAGGTCCGAGATCTTCCATAGTTCCGGCGGGGGCCGGTCAGGCCATACGCCAAGTCCGACCTGGGGGCGCCACTCGGGCAGGCGGGGATTGACCAAGTCGCGCCCGTTGGCGAGATATTCGTTCTGGAGGAAGACCTCAAGATTCAAAGTGTCACTCGCCGCCTGCACCAACGCTGTCAGGAAAGCGCGAAGTTTTACAGAACCGTCCGCTGCAACCGGAAAGTGGCTGATCTTCACCTGAGCCGCAGAATAGGGGGGAGCAACCGCCACCATCTCAATGTGAATGGGCACCATCAGCGTACAGGGTAAAGCTTACCCTCCTCCTTCATGGAATCGAGTATCGCGGAAAGCAGATCCTCCAGGGGGAGCTTGGATGCGATGTAGATGCCCTTGTCGGGTGGGCTCTCGCGCCAGAAGAGGCCGAAGAGCTGGAACCATTTCTCCTTCTCCTTCACCGGACGCGAGAAAAAGTCGCTGGTTTCGAGGAGGGGGAGAATGAAGGAGATGCCGGGGAAGGACGGGTCGTCCTCCAGGCCTTTCCCGAACAACTTCTTGCTTTCCGGCAGAAACTTCTCCTTGAGGGAGCAGGTCGCCTTCAGCATCTCTTCGAGTTTGTCAAACCGCACGTCCGGGCAGGTCTTCTTGAGCTCGTCGAGATAGGGAATCTGGGGCGGTTTGGTTCCAGGATCGGGTTTCAGATAGAACATCGCTCCGCCGCCGAAGCCGAAGAACTCCTGAAGAAGTTTCAGGAGCGGCGCGCGGAGCCAAAAGCAGGCGTCCGGGAAGTACTCCGTAATGTCAAAAGGAGCACCGTGGATCGCGGCTTCCAGTTTCTCTTTGGAGGGCGAATCGGGAAACGCGACTGCGGCTCCGGGCTTGCGGGTAAAACCGGGCCAGGGGTTGATTTCCAGCGCCAGTTTACGAAAACGCTTCTCGATTGGGATGATCGTCTTGTATTGAAGAAAAAACTCGCCGCGAAGCTGGAATTGTTCTTCGAGCGCGGCGGTCAGGCGGGAGAAGAAATCGCGCAGCCAGGCGGCGTGTTCAGCAGGCATGGGGAACGCGGGCACGCCGATCCAGTAAAGCTCGCAACCCAGATCCTGGCTGGCGCGTATAAATGGCCGGGTCTTTTCCCCTATCGGGCTGAGGCGCGTTCGAGTGGTGGACAAGAGAGACCCTCCGCGTTATGTCACCGGGGTGGCGGCGTCGGCATCGACGCCGGCATTGGCCGAGGCCTTAATGTGCAATCCCGTCTTAATCTTCGAGATCAGCGCGCCGATCTTCAACTTTGCTTCGACGGCATAGAGCTCGACTAGCTTGCCATCCCCGTGCAGCAGATGGTACTCGGCGTGAAGAGTCTTGTATTCCAGGTCGACCGTCGGGGCTATCGTCAGGCACAACCCTATGCACAGGGCCATCTGAAAACCGCCCACGATGGCGACGGCTTCATTCGATGTCCAGGTGTTGGCATATTTCGCGCACTGGAATGCGGCGCTGTCCGGAACCGATACGTTGTGGTCCATCTGGAAGGTGTCGTTGACCACCTGCCAGTAGGTTCGATTGACGGGACCCTGCTCGACCTCGTTGTAACCCTGAACGACAGTCAGGTTCATGATCCCGTTGACGGCGATGGTCCAGTCCTGGTTCACCGTGGTGTTCCAGTTCTGGTCAATGGTCGTCTTGACGTCCAACGTATAATGCTCGGTCATGTTTCCGGCGATCTCCTGCCAGCGGTCGCCGTGGACGAGCTTGCAATCGTTGCCCGTCGTGCCAGCCAGGGCGGCGGGGGTGGTCATGGCGCCATAGGAAAGCGCCTTCCCATTGGGCAGGGTTTTGTCGGTGAGCGGATCCTTGACCTTGCGGCCGACCTTAGTGGCTTTGTCGAAAACCGGCATTTCTCCTCCTCGACCCAACCTTGCGCGAGTTACAGGCTCTGTGCACGGGAATGCGCCCGCCCGCGTCGATCACAAGACTTTCCTCGAAGCGACGACTCAACATCGCTCTTCCCCATTCGCCGCTGGGCCCAATTAACTTCACTTTTACGTGTAAGTTAGCCGATGTTTTGCACGAGGTCGATAGAGAGTATATCTCCGGTTTGGCGCGGTGATGCGCAGTTTAGCGGTGGCCTGCTCGAAAGATATCTGTGGAGGTTCAGGCCGGGGGATTGTCGATTGGTGCGGAGCGGCGAGCGAGCGCTCTCCGCGTCAAGAAGATGACTTGGCGCGGAGGGGCGAGACGGCGTGGGAGGGACTGTCGGGTCAGGTGCGGGTCCTGAGTTTGAGGATCGTCAGCGAGTGGGCGGGGAAGGTGTAGTCGAGGGACTTGGGGTCGGCGCTGTGCATTTTGAGGACGCGCGTGACGGGGCGGACCTTGTTGTCGTCGCCGAAGGTGTGGGTCGCCTTGAGATCGGGATGATTCATTTCCCAGACCAGGACCGAGCCGTCGAGGTTGGCCTCGACGCTCTGGATGCGGGCGGCGATGTCGTCGGACTTACTGCGGTTGAGCACGTTGACGAAGATCTCGCCGTGGTCCTTGTTATAAGTGACGGAGACATCGAGCTGGTTGAGCGGCGCGGCGCGGCCGGTGACCTTGGATTGGGGTGACGTTACCAGCGCATCGAGGGCCAGGTTGCCGCGCTGCTTGCCGTATTCGGCGATGGGGAAGTAGATCGGCTGGAGGAAGAGCCCGTCCTTGTTGGTGAAGATGGGCGCGATGACGTTCACGATCTGGGCGAGATTGGCCATCTTCACGACGTCGGCGTGGCGGAAGAAGGAGTTGAAGAACATGCCCATGGCGAGAGCGTCTTCAAAGTTATAGATCTCTTCGAGGCGGGTCTTGCCGATGGCGAATTCGGAGTTGCCGGTGGCGCGGTACCAGACATTCCATTCGTCGTACGCGATGTAGATCGGGTGCTGATTGGGCCGGCCGGACTGGGCGGCTTTGATCAGCCCGGCAACGACCTCGATGCGGTGGTCGAGGTCCTGGCCATTGGAGAGGAAGCGCTCGAAGTCGTTCTCGCGGTTGCCGATGTAGGTGTGCAGGGAGATGTAGTCGATCTCGTCGCGGAGCTTTTCGAGCACAGTGCGGTTCCAGGCGATCCAGTCGGCGTTGGGTCCAAAGTTGGAGGAGCCGGAGGCGATCAACTGGATGGAGGAGTCGGCGCGGCGCATGGCCTTGGCCGCTTCGAGGGCGAACTTGGTGTAGTCCTCGGCGTTCTTATGGCCGAGTTGCCAGGGGCCGTCGATCTCGTTGCCGAGGCCCCAGATTTTCACGTTCCAGGGAGCTTCGCGACCGTTCTTGCGGCGCTGGTCGGCCCAATAGGTGTGGCGCGGCTCATTGGTGTATTCGACCCACTGGCGGGCGTCCTCGACGCTGCCGAGGCCGGCGTTGATGCAGATATAGGGCGTCAGGCCGGCCTTCTCGCAGTAGCGCAGGAACTCGTCGGTGCCGAAGCGGTTGGGCTCGAGGTCGCCCCAGGCCTGGTCGGGGCGCACGGGGCGCAGGTCCCTGGGGCCGATGCCGTCCTTCCAGTTGTAGCCGGAGGCGAAGTTGCCGCCGGGCCAGCGCAGGACCGAGACGCCGAGGTCCTTGACAGCCTGCATGACATCCTTGCGGTAGCCGTCGCTGTCGGAAAGCTTGCCGCCTTCCTCGTACAGACCGCCGTAGATGCAGCGGCCGAGGTGCTCGGCGAAGTTGCCGAACAGGTAGGGGTGGACGACGCCGATGACGCGGTCGGTGTCGATCTTGATGCCGGCTTTGGCCGACTGGGCGGGCGGCTGGGCGAGGGCCACGGCGGTGGCGGCGCAGACGAGGAGGAAGGGGCGCAGGGTCATGGCGATGGTCTCCTCAGGGATTGTATCGATTCTCAGAGAGGAAGAGGCTTCAGGGGACAAAGGCGCGGGCGGGGGGCAGGAAAAGAGCCGCCAAATGAAAACCGGGAGCGCGTGGGACGCTCCCGGTTGGCGTGGATGTTGAATGGGGTTGAAGATCAGGCGTGGCGGCGGCGTCCCAGAAGGACCAGGCCGATGCCAGCGATCAGCAGGGACAGAGTGCCCGGTTCGGGAACGGCGCCCACGTACACGTCGTCGAGCGCTAAGTACGCCGGATCATCCCGAAAGCCAAACGTAATCGTGTCGGAGCCCGTGCCGGTTACCGTGAAGAGGTACTGGGTCCACACGGGTGGCCCACCTGCTGGCGGTATCGTAGTGGGATCCACCCATCCTGCAAACGGGACACCATTCCAGTACGCGTTGAAATCGCTGTTGTTATCACCGACGGCGTCGAGATAGAAGGAAACATTGTACTCCGTCCCGGGAATCGTCGTTAGGGTCTGAGACAGAGTGCCGTCCGAGCCGACTGGTCCCAAGACGGCGTAGTACGAACCGGAATTGGCGCCAGGATATGGACCAAAGGCGCCACCCACGACGGAGGCAAATTCCCAATTGCCCCCCGGGGTCCAACCAGTGAAATCTCCGGTTTCGAAGCCGCAGTTGGTGACCAGGTTGCCGGGCTGGGAGTCGCATACCGAAGCCGCAGTGAGTGGAAACGCCGCCGCACAGACGAGAACGAGCACAGCGAGCAAGAGTTTAGGTCTCATAGGTGTGTTCACCTTGCAATACAGTATTTCACCTAACTGCATTGTTTATATAGATTTACTCCTCCTCAGACGAAGAGATTATACACCTAGAAGACCTCTTTTGATCTTCTCAAATGAGATCTTTTGAGGGGGCCTTTGGAGGTCCGTGGTTGGCGTGGCCAAGCTCACGACGCACCGTTCACGAGGTATCCCGCTGCGGGCGCGGGCGGGCGCGGTTTCCGTGTTCAAAACTCAAGTGGCGGGCGGCTCAGGCGTAGGGGATCTTGAGCCCGTCGAGGATGCCCTTCATGTAGCCGAAGGCGAGGATCTGGCCGGTGATGGCGTAGCCGGGATGGTCGTTGGGGTCGCCTTCGACGGTGGGGGCGTGGTCGGGGCGCATGGGGCC
This sequence comes from Bryobacteraceae bacterium, assembly GCA_050012115.1. Classification (GTDB taxonomy): domain Bacteria; phylum Acidobacteriota; class Terriglobia; order Bryobacterales; family Bryobacteraceae; genus CAIVVT01. The sequence goes on from JBEKHU010000138.1 coordinate 5,383, forward strand.
GACGAAACCATTCTCGTGATAGATCTGCAGCATGCGCGCCATGTCGGTGGGGCCGTTGTCGTGGAAGGTTTCGACAAAGTGCTCGCGCGTGCCGCGGATGTCGCGGAAGTGGACGAAGAAGATCTTTTTCTGGCGGCACCATTCGCGGGCCAGGGTCCCGATGTCCTCGCCCATGGCCTTGAAATTGGCCTGGCAGAAGGTGATGCCGTTGACCGGGCTGGGGACGATTTCGAGGACGCGGCGATAGTTTTTGGCGCTGGTGAGGATGCGGCCGATGCCGCGCAGGGGTGAGATGGGTGGATCGTCGGGGTGCAGGGCCATCTTGACGCCGGCCTTTTCGGCGACGGGAATGACCTGCTTCAGAAAATATTCGAGATTAGCCCAGATTGTCTCTTCGGAAATCCCGCCCCACTGGGTCGGTCCCTGGGCCTCGGCAGCGGCGGAGTCGAACTCGGTGGTGAGGGCGCCGCCGCGCTCGTGCACGTCGGTCTTGGTGCGGTACCAGCCGAGACCGGCCATCCAGTTGTAGCAGAGCACCGGGATCTCGGCGCGGCCGAGGGCGTCGATGGCGGCCTTGTAGTTCTCGATCTCCTCGTCGCGGCCGGGGAGGCCGAGCTTGATCTTCTCGGCGGGCACAGGGTGGCTTTCGACGCCGGCGATGGCGATGCCCTGTTCGAGGAAGTCGGCCTTGATGCGGCGCAGCGTGGGCAGGTACTGGTCGCGGGGGACTTTGCCGAGCTCGCCGCCGACGCTGGCGATGGCGGAGTTCACGCCGATCTGCTTGAGCAGGCGCAGGCGCGAGGGCTGGCCGGGAGAGACCATGTGGGCCAGATGAATGCCGGGCTTGCCGGGGGGCGGCTGGCGATCGGGTCCGGCGAGCGCGCGGTTGGCCGCCGAAACGGCGACGCCCGCCGCGCCCAGAACTTTCACGCCTGTTTGCAGGCAGTCTCTGCGAGTGATGCGGGCCATGGAGGAGCCTCCTTGGAAGGGAGCCGGACGGCTGGATCCGGCTGAAATGGTATCAAAAATCGCAGCGTGGGCCGCAGAGGCGGCGGGCGGGCGTAGACTGCTATTGAGCCGGGCGCAAAAGGTCGAAGCCCTGGCGAAGGAGACGCGCAGAGCCATGACGGCCATCAGCAGACGCTCATTCATCGCCGCTTCCGCGGCGGTTGCGGCAGCGCAAGGACGAATTCTGGGAGCGAACGACCGGGTGAGAGTGGGACTGATCGGGTGCGGCGGCATTTCGGTTGCCGACACGAGAGCGTTCTGCGCGCACCCGGAAGTGGAGATCCCCGTGGTGTGCGACGTGGACGACGCACAGATCGCGGAGACGCTGGAGCGCTTTCAAAAAGAAAACTGGCAGAAGCCGGAGACGGTGAAGGATTTCCGGCGCATCCTGGAGCGCAAGGACATCGATGTGTGCCTGGTGTGCACGCCGGACCACTGGCACGCGCTGCCCACGGTGATGGCGTGCGAGGCGGGCAAGGACGTGTATTGCGAGAAGCCGCTGGCGACGAGCATCGCGGAGGGACGGGCGATGGTGGCGGCGGCGCGCAGAAACGAGCGCGTGACGCAGATGGGCACGCACTGGCGCAGCGGGGATCACTACCGCGAGGCGATCGAGTTCGTGCGTTCGGGGAAGCTGGGGAAGGTGCGGCAGGTGCGCGTGTGGGCGTACCTGGACTGGGTGAAGGACGTTGGCAATCCGCCCGACGGGCCCGTGCCGGCGGGCGTGGACTACGACTTCTGGCTGGGGCCCGCGCCGAAGCGTCCGTTCAATCCGAACCGGTTCCACTTCAACTTCCGGTGGTGGTGGGATTACGCGGGCGGGCTGATGACGGACTGGGGCG
>JBEKHU010000139.1:0-7173 GCA_050012115.1 Bryobacteraceae bacterium
TCCGGCCTCGCAGGGCTCCTCTCCAGCCGCCCCCAAACGCATAACTGACCGCTCAAACACACGCTGAAAGTGGTTCCCTTTTGCTCCGCCCGAGTGGTCCCCTTTTACTCCGCCCTTGACAGGGCGCCGTCCTGCCTTATACCAACGACGCCGCCGAGGTGGGCCCGGCGTTGGTGGCGGCCGTCGAGCGCCTGACGGGCCGGAAGGTAAACGGCTCCCTCAGCGGACCCTCGCAGGGCCCGGCGGGCGCGCCGCAAGCGGCTCTTTCTCCCGCCGTGCGGGCGGCCGTGGACCGCGTCATCGCGCGGTTGATGCGCCCGGAAATGCCCGATCAAACACCGTGACCTGACCCCGAGGGCTAATACTGCGTCGGGTCGAAAAACGCTGGGCCCTTCAATTGCCCAGCCGCACGACGCCACCTGCTGCCCAGCACAACGACTCAGAGCAATCTGGCGCTGACTCAGCCTGGGCGAATAGAGTCTGAGCACCTCACGAATCTCGCGCACGGTCTTTCTTGCGGCAACCTGGACCTCGATCCGTCAGTGGAAGCCCAAGCCCCGCTGGTCAACCCAGCCCGCTTCGTCAAGGCGGCTTTGGAAAATCATTCCGGGAATGCCGATCGCCATTCTGGGGAACACGGAGAACTGATCGGCTTCCCGCCGGAATGGTGATCACCATCAGCCCGGAATCGTGATCGGAATCATTTCGGAACCGCGATCGGCGTCAGCCCGGAACGCTGATCGGCATCGCCCGGAATACGCAGGCGAACGGCTGGAGCGAACGGCCCGTCTGGCATCGAAGGAGCCTGGGACTCCCGCGGAGAGAGGCCGCGAAACGCCTTGGCGTGGACCCGAGCACGCTGGCGAAGTGGGAGCGGGGGGAACGGTAGCCCACGTGCAAGCTCCAGAGGCACACGCAAGGTTGGGCGACGCCCCAGAAACATGTGATCGGGAGACGGGGCTCGAACCCGCGACGTCCAGCTTGGGAAAACGCTCCAACTTCGTGTATTGAGCGTCACCGAGTTTCCTGAGCATCACTGAAGTGCACGCCGTTGCCCCAGTTTCGCCCAACACCCCACCGAATGGCGTCACAACGGCGTCAGGCTTTGGCGCCAGACAGAATTTAAGTTGGTGGCGAACCCTTCCGCCTCCTTCTGTTTTCGACGTACAGTAGGGGCGTTCACCATCAGACCAGCAGCTTGCGGCGTCGGAGAGGAGCGGCTGCGATTTCACATCTCGAGAATTCCACTCTCTGGCGGGTCGACTATGCACGGATCATGGCGGCGAGCGCAGGCTATAAGGGCGAGCCATTGATCGAATGGCTAACAGCCACGACAAAAGCATGCGTCTGGCCATGACCGTTGGCTACCGCGTGTTCGTCTGCGAGAACATGGCCTTCTCCGGCGACTTCACACCCGGGACGATGTCACCACAATCGGCACCATAGACGGGTGCTCGTCTCCGGCGGTAATTGAGGCTCCCATGGCGGCTCGCTGAAGGCGATTCGTGCTGTTCCGTGTAAGCCGCATTTCCACCAGCGACAGGAGAAAGGCCAGCGTCGATTCCGCCCCCTGGTTTTCGTTGCTCCGGTCCGCGTGCAACCCATCGCGACAGCCGCCAGTCTGGCGGACGTAGAGTTCCAGCCCGAGATCGTTCCAGCCGAGGAACCAGTCGAAGGCGCGTTGCGCCTGTTCATACCACCACGGGTCGGCTGTGGCGCGGTACGCTTCCAGGCAAGCTGAGACCGTGGTCTGCGCCTCGATGGGCTGCTGGTCGAAGTCCGCGCGCGCGCCGTTACGCTTATAGAATCCGTTGTTGCCAATGGGCCGCAGTTGACCATGCTGTGAGGTCTGTACGCCCACAAGCCAGCGCAACGCCTGTATGCCTCGTTCGTACACGCTCCTTTGCCCGGTGGCGTGTCCGCTGACAATCAGAGCGTGAGCCAGCTTGGCATTGTCATAAGTCAACCCCTCTTCGAACCAAGTCCAGTCGGGCCCGGCGACTTTGTCGAAGAGGTTCACCAGCCTCTTAGTCAGCACTTCGCGGACATCGTTGGCCAGGCCGTCGCCCTTCTTGTGGCGCAGATATTCGTGAATGCCAATCAGGCTGAATGCCCAAGCCCGCGGCCAAGTGAAGTCCGTCACGGCTGGCAGCGCCTGCGCGAAGAGTTGTTCGGCCCTCATCTGCGAACTCCAATGCGGCGAGCGCCCCACCGCGGTGCCCAGCGCCCAAATCGCCCGGCCATGACAATCTTCGGACCCCTGTTCGTCGAGCCAACGGTGGTCAATCCTAAGGAAATTGTGGAAACGTGTCGTTTTTGGATCGAAGGCATAGTCCAGGAACGCGGCGTAGGTTGTGGCAAGCGCCCGGGCACGCTTCGGAGCTTCTTCCAACTGGCCGAGCAACACTGCCAGAATCAGTGCGCGGGCGTTGTCGTCCGTGCAGTAGCCTTCCGAAGGATTCGGCGCAGTGATGCTCGCGTGCTGGAAAATGCCCATCGAATCGGTCATATGGTAAAGATGATCCAGATTCAGCTCCGGCGATTCATGCGGCCGATGGCCGAACCCGCTCGCGGCAACAGATTCGCGGGGCGCCGCTGCCCCCTGCCGTCGTGCCAGTTCAAAGGAGCGCAGGTACAGCCCCGCCGCGTTGCTCCACACCATTTCGCGGCCCAACCTGTAGGCGTTATCCCCCATGGCGTTCCGGCGCGTTCCATCGCGCAACAACCCACTCACCTCGCGCGCAATCGCCCTCGGGTCCGCGAATGGTACCAGCACGCCACGCTGGTCCCTTAACAATTCGACGGCATGCCAATACGGCGTCGAAATCACGGCTTTGCCCGCGCCAAACGCATATGCAAGTGTTCCCGACGTAATCTGGGTTTCGTCCAGATAAGGAGTAATGTAAAGATCCGCCGCTCCAATGAAGTCGGTCAGTTCCTTCAGTTCCACGAAGCGGTTGTGGAAGATGACGTTGTTCTCGAGTTTGTTCTTCTTGGCGATGGCCTCGAGGCAGAGGCGGTAGGCCTCGCCTCGCGTGCGCAACTCGTGGGGGTGCGTGGCGCCCAGCAAGATGTAGACGAGGTCGGGAAACTCCTCCACAATGTCCGGGAGAGCATTGAGCACATGCTGAATCCCCTTGTTCGGCGAAAGCAGCCCGAACGTCAGCAACACCCTCTTTCCGCCCACTCCAAACCGGTCCTTGTAATAGTCCGGGGCGACGAATGCTACGTCGGGAATACCATGCGGGATGAGATCGATCTTGGCCGGTGGCGTTTGGTACACTTCCTGCAAGATCGTTTGAGCCCGCTCCGTCATGACCACCAATCGGGTCGAGTGGGCGAGCAATCCCTGCATCACGCGATACTGGTCGGCGTTCGGCTTGCGGAGAACGGTGTGGAGCGTGGTGACGACTGGCGCTCTCAATTCGCGGAGCAGCGCCAATAAGTGGCTGCCGGCCGACCCGCCGAAAATCCCGAACTCGTGCTGGACCGAGACAATGTCCACGTTGCTGGTGTTCATGAAGTCGGCGGCGCGCCGGTAAGACCCCAGATCCTGCTCCTCAATCTCGAAGCGAACGACGTCCGGATACTGATAGCACCCCTCGACGTCATTGACCGGCACCGCGAAGCACCGGCTTTGGGGATGCCGCGCTGCCACAGCCCCAAGCAGATCGGATGTAAACGTGGCAATGCCGCATTTGCGCGGCAAATAGTCACCCAGAAACGCGATGGTGCGGATGCCGAACTCGGTTCTCACAACTGGACCCACCTTCTTCCCGCTTTTTGACATTGTGCCGATTCAGCCGGAAATGAAGAGCGGGCGTTTTCCGTAAGCTAGTATTTCCGCCCTTCGGGTGGGGATCTTCAAGGCATGGCCCGCTTCCGTTTCACCCGGCGCAAGCATTGTAATTCCATTTCCAGGCGGCACAGGCCATTCGCTGCATGTGCGGCAAAAGGGTGTGCGATATCGCACGGCTCGCACGAATGAAAGTCCGTTCGCTACCGAAGGGAAGCAAGTACGGTCGGTAGATGGAGGCGGCGAACCGTGGTTACGGAATCTCGTTCGCCGCAGTAGAGAAGCACATCATCGCCGCGGATTACGCAGCCGGTCGGAAAGACGACTCCTGCCAGATCATCCCCCCCACTCTCAGGCGCGTTCCCCTCGAACAGCGGGCGGCGACCCTGCGCACGAACGACGGACGGGCAGTCCGCGTCAAGGAGTACGGCAATGACGAAATACTGACCCGGGCCTTGCGCCGACGATGCAGGACGAACTGCATGTACGAATACGAGCCAGCCCCCGGGCACCTCTACAGGTGGTGTCCCCGCGCCGAACCTTGCAAACGTTCCTTCGTCATCGGACAGCCTCAATATGTCATGACCTCCCCAGTGGATAAGATCGGAGGACTGTGCCACCCAGATCTCCGGACGACCGACGGGTGTCGCGCCGTACGGCCGATGCAACGCCCAAAACATCTCGCCAATTCGTCGCGGGAACAGCACAACGTTTTTGTTTTCCGGCGGAAAGATCACGCCGAGACGTTCCGTTGTGTGGAAATCGTCCGTCCGGGCTAGCTTGGTCACGATGCCTCGATCGGAGACCGCTACGTACGTGAAATAGGGTTGGCCTCCCCGATCCACTATCGATGTCAGCCGGGCATCCTCAACGCCGAACGATTCGTAAGGGGCTTTAGGAAGCAGAAACGGTTCCGGGTCCACGCGATCGATCGTCAACCCGTCACGGCTGACCGCGTGGCGGAGGTGTGAAACCGTCAGAAGATGATGCTGCCCGCGGCCGTCCTCCACCCCGCGGGGATCGAGTAACCGCACCGCCGCCGACTCTATCCAGTCGATGCGCACTCTTCCCGCTTCGTCATAGGAGGGCAGCGCGATCCGCCCTGAGCGCGTCTCCGTTGGCCGCTCTGCCACCCGAACCAGCAAATGCACTCCATCCTCTCGCTCGACAACGGCCGGGTTGAATACTCCCTCGACCTGGACATCGGGCGCCGAGGGCGAGACGTCGTGTGGGGCAATGAGTAGTCGTTCCTCGAAAACTTGGCTCATCTGACACTCAAGTCCGTATTTCGGCTTCATCCGACGTCGCCGCGGTGGCATCGGTCTTCTCGGCGTGGCGCCGTGACTGTTCCTCAATCGCTTTGGCGCGCTGTACCAGTGCTTGGTGTACCCGCGCGAAAGCCTCGTACTTTTTTTCCCTTACCTTTCGCGTCATCAGGAGAAACACGAATGCGAGAGCGGCGAACGTCCAGGCGAGGACCGTCGCAGAGATCGTGTCGGTCGTTGACGAGTCGTTCTTCGATGTCATGCTTACGACGAGGCATAGCGTGTACAGCGGCGCGAACAAGAGGAGATTGTACTCTGCGTAAAGGAACGCGGAAGTTTGAAAGTTTTCCCACTCCCACAGGCGGTGTAGTATTCCGTGCTCAAATATCCACGCTTTTTCCTCATCACATCGCTTCCTTTCGTCTTCGCTGGCATCGCGCTTTAGTCCTTGGATGTTAAGATCTGTGATGATGTTGAGATCATTGTGATAATGAAGCCTCCAGCAGACCATGTACCCAAACTCAGCCAAGAACATGCCGAACATGAACAGAAGTGCACCGACCACGGTGATACTCGCGAACGACAGGGAGCTGAAGAACCGCCCCCACAGGGCGGGGAATGAATGCAGCTGCTGCGTAAGGCTGTATTTTCCATTCACGATGTACATCAACAGTGGCGCGATCAACAGCACAAACCAAGTGCCACAGAAAGTCTTCGAGATCACGAACAGCCAATGTGGTACTAAGTCAGCGAGCGATTTCATTTCGCGCTCCAGCTCTGAGACCTCGTTCGGCCAAACAGGAACTCACGATGCTGTACAGCCCCGCCCTCATTGTGGCTTCGCGCATCGAGAGCAGCGATATGAGCAAGGAGAGGGTGTCGTTGACATATGATCCGAAATTTCCATTATGGATCCCCGGCTCGCCATCAGTATACACCTGACCACCTCCACGTGGGCCTCCAGGCCAGCTCCAGGCCAACCCATTGGATACAAAGGGCGTGCAGGTACGCCCGGAGTTCTCATTGTACCAAGGAGCCCGTTTGATTCTCTCAAAACCCTTCGATTCTCCGCGTCCTGCCGGCCCAGCATCGCGTAGAGGCCCTTGATTCTTCGGGGGACGAGCGCCATGCCTTTGTTCTCGACGGCCGGGCCATTCGGATCTGAAAAGGCGAAAAGGGAACAGTTGCTGCAGCGGGCACAAGCCGATTTTGCGCAGGCAGCGTCGATGGCGGGGCATGTTCCTGCCATCGACGCTGTCACAGGACTCCATCTGGCGAACGTGTTGGCGATGCGGGGGGATCTAGCTGGCGCTCGACATCATTTTCACGAAAGCTCGATTTGCTGCCACGGAATTGAGAACGGATGGGTGCAACAGTACGCGAGCGAAATCAGACACAGGGTTGAGCTTCCGTCCTCTGTTCTCCTTCTCGACGTCAGCAACGTCGAGAAGGCACTGCCGGATGGTCGCCGATTGTACGATGCCGTCGAGACGGCGCTCCGCGATTTCATGCTCAGCCGTGCCCACCTGACCGATGCAGGGGTGACTCGCACGTCCGACGAAGCTGCTCAGGACTTAGGGGTTGGCCGGGCGACGTTGGCCGACTGAGAACTCGAAGGAACGCCCTAACTGAAATCCCGCCGGGGGAGCGCACTGCGCATCCCCCGGCCTTCACAGTTCTGCGGGGAGAGTCCGGCACCGGAAGCCGGCGCGGACGTGTCGCTGGCCGTTAGCCGCTGATCTGCGGTGACCTGCACCCCCGGGTCAACTCATGTATTGGTCAAGCCGCAATTGAACGCTTGCTCCACGATAGCCGCCGTCCCTTCGTTGCCCTTGGCGATCTTCGGGGCGGTAATCGCGTCTCGGCGTATACTCGCTTGTCCGCACGTACCCGAGCCTGCCGGTCGAGTCGTTCAGGTACAACGTGTCGGGTCCCATGTTCGTGGCGATGATGGGTTCCTTGCAGATTCTCCCAAGTTCGATAATCTTCCGGTCATCCTCCATAACGAAACACCTCCATTTGTTACCCCTTGGGAGTAGTACGGGTATTTCTATGGCGCGTGGCAAAGCAACAAACCGTTTGCCATCTGGCGATTGACGCGTCGCGTCCCGT
>JBEKHU010000140.1:0-7167 GCA_050012115.1 Bryobacteraceae bacterium
GGGCCGGGCGGCGGACCTCGTTGGTAAAAAAGATCCAGGCCTGGTGGTGGTGGACGAAGTGCTCGGCCAATGGATCGCGCTGGCGGCGCTACCGGCGTGGTCGTGGCAGTGGGCGCTGGCGGCGTTTGTGCTGTTCCGATTGTTCGACATCGTGAAGCCCTGGCCGGTGTGGAAACTGGAGAGTCTGCCGCGCGGCACGGGGATCGTGCTGGACGACCTGGGAGCGGGAGCGTACGCCTGGGTCGCGCTGCGCGTTTTGCAGTTGGCGGCCGGATGGTTCAATCTGAAATAGGAAGCCGGTCGCAGCTTTATTTCGCATGCCCTTTACAAAAAACGGCGGACAACGCCCCATTATCGAGAGTCTGAGTCCCGCCGCGGCGATTCCGGGCGGCGACGTGCACATCCACGGAAAGGGATTCATCCGCGCGCCGCGGGCGCAGGTCTCCATCGGCGGCATGGAAGCGCAACTGGTGGTGAGTTCGGATGAATTCGTAGTGGCGCGCGTCCCGGACACGGAAGGCAAAGGGCGGCTGACGGTGAGCAACGGCACAGCGGCCAGTGAACCCGCGGAGATCGCGGTAGGGACGTTGCTCAGCGGCAACCTGCATCCGGTGGCCAGCCCGGCGGTGGATCGCGAAGGCAAAACTTACACGACGTTCAGCGGTTCCCGCGGCCAGAAGACGGCGGTGGCGGTTTACAGGATCGACGCGGCGGGCGTGCTGAGCCCGTTCGTGACCGAAATGATGAACGCGACGGGTCTGGCCTTCAACCGCAGCGGCGTGCTGCACGTGTCGTCGCGCTTCGACGGCGTGGTGTATCAGGTGACGTCGGACGGCGAGCTGTCGGTATACGTCGAAGGCATGGGCGTGGCCACGGGCATCGCCTTCGACAGCAAGGACAACCTGTACGTGGGCGACCGCTCGGGCACCATCTTCAAGATCAGCCCTGAACGCCAGATTTACGTTTTCGCGACCCTGGAGGCCTCGATCGCGGCCTATCACCTGTGCTTCGGCCCGGAGGACATGCTGTTCGTCACCGGTCCTACGACGTCGAGCTACGACGCGGTGCAGCGCATCACGCCGGCGGGCGAGGTGGAGGTGTTCTACCGCGGGCTGGGACGGCCGCAGGGGATGGACGTCGACCAGAACGGCAACCTGTACGTCGCCGGATCGCTGAACGGGCGCAAGGGCATCGTGCGCCTCACGCCCGAACGCGAGGCGTCGCTGATCTTAAGCGGGCCGAATATCGTGGGGCTGGCGTTTGCGCCGGGCGCGAAGATGATCGTCACGACGACCAACGCCGCCTACCGCGTGCCGGCCGGGATCGAAGGGCTGAGGCGCTTCTGAAATCGATCCCGCAATGCCATGAATGCCGAGATCATCGCCGCCGGCAGTGAGTTGCTGACGCCGGCGCGCAGCGACACGAACTCGCTGTGGCTGACGGCGCGGTTGAACGAACTGGGCATTGAAGTCACGCAGAAGACGATTGTCGGCGACGACCGCGAACGGCTGGCGGCGGCGGTGCGGGGCGCGCTGGAGCGCGTGGAGATCGTGATTGTGACCGGCGGCCTGGGGCCGACCGAGGACGATGTCACGCGCGAAGCCGTGGCCCAGGCGCTGATGCGCCGGCTGCTGTTTTCGGAGGAAATCTGCGGCTGGATCGAGCAGCGCTTCGCGCGCTTCGGCCGCCGGATGACGGAAATCAACCGGCGCCAGGCGTTTCTCATCGAAGGCGCGGAGAAACTGGAGAATCCGAACGGCACGGCGCCGGGCCAATGGATCGACCTGAGCGGGAAGATGATCGTGCTGCTGCCCGGACCACCGAACGAGATGCAGCCGATGTTCGAGAACTTCGGCCTGGCGCGGTTACGCGAGCGCGTGCCGCCCTTGAGCATCCGAACGCGCTGCTACCGCGTGGCCGGCATGGGCGAATCGGACCTCGACCAGTTGATCGCGCCGCTGTACAAGCCGTACACGAACCCGGCGACGACGATCCTGGCCGCGGCCGGCGACATCCAGATCCACCTGCGGGCACGCGGGGCGACGGATGAGGAAGCCGAAGCGCTGGCCGCCGAGTTAGGCGCCAGGATCGAGGCCGCGCTGGGCGATCGCATTTATTCGAACGACGGCTCGCCGCTCGAAAGCGTCGTCGGCGAGCGGTTGAAGAGCCGCGGCGAGACGGTGGCGGTGGCGGAGAGTTGCACGGCCGGTCTGTTGGTCGCGCGGATCACCGAAGTGGCGGGGGCGTCGGCGTGGTTCGTGGGCGGTTTTCAGGCTTACGAGACCGCGATGAAGACCCGGCTGTTGGGCATCGACGCGGGGCTAATCGAGGCGCAGGGTGTGGTGAGTGAGGTCGTGGCGCGGGCGATGGCGGAAAGCGCGCGTGAACGGACCGGCGCCACCTGGGCGCTGGCGGTGACGGGCGCGGCGGGGCCGGACTCGGCGGGTGAAGCGGCGCCCGGGACGGTGTGGATCGGCCTGGCCGGCCCGGGTGTGTTGGAGGCGAAGATGTTCCGCTTCCCGGGCGGCCGCGGGCGCGTCCGCACGTTCGCAGTACAGAGTGCGCTGAACCTGCTGCGGTTGAGGTTGAGCGGGCACACGGCCTGAGCCGGGCGCAACATCCAGCCTAAGAGCGGGTCAGGCGGCGCAGCGAGAAGATCTCGTGCGAGAGGGTGGCGGACTCCAGGCGCCGCCAGTCATCGGTGATGTGAATCAGCTTGCCGCTGATGTGATTGGAACGGTCCGAGGCGAGAAACAAAGCGAGCTGAATCTGTCTGTCAGGCGCGGTACCGCCGGTTGTGCGCACCTGCAGCGCGTCGGCGCGGTCGCGGTCGCTGATGCCGGGCGCGCGCAGAATCTCGTCGGTCATGCTGGTATAGGCCGCGCCGGGGTTGAGGCAGTTGACCTGAATGTTGTCCTCGCGCACTTCTTCGGCCAGCGACTCGGCCAGGCGCACCAGGGCGGCCTTGCTGGCAGCGTAGGCGGAGAAGTAGGGCCGGCCGATCTCGGCGCCCGTGTCCGCCAGCAGCAGCAGCTTGCCGCAGCGCAGCTCGCGCATCACCGGCAAGACCGCGCGACAGGCGTGAAAAGTTCCCACGAGATTCGTATCCACAACCTCGCGCCAGGCACTGGGGTTTGAGCCGGCCAGGCCGCCAATGGGCCCCAACACCCCGGCAGCGCAGACCAGCACCTGCGGGGGGCCGAAGCGCACCGTCATGCGCTGCACCGCGGCGATTACCTGCTCATAGTCGCGCACGTCGGCGCGCAGGCTCAGCGCGATGCCGCCGCTGTGTTCGATCTCCAGTTGGGCCAGGTCGAGTTCGGCTTTCGTCCGCGCCAGAAGACCGACGCGGGCTCCGGCCTGGGCGAAGCCGAGCGCCAGGCGCTTGCCAATGCCTCTGCCGGCGCCCGTGATGAGGACGCTCTTGTCGTTTAGATCACGGACAGGCAAGTCACGCACAAATCGACCATGCTCAGGATGACAACCAGGAAGGAATGGTGTCAACCTGGCGTCCGCATACCGGCGTCACTGGACCGCCTTGGAGGGCTTGTCCTCCGTTGAGTGCTTGCGCGATTTCAGAGCCAGATCGGCGCGCCTGATCACTTTTTTCGCGGTTTCGCCGAGCTTCCATTCGGAGAGCCCGACCGAGGCCTGCACGTGGACCTTCGAGGCCTTGCCCTCACCCAGGTGATAGTTGGCGCATAGCTGCCGGTTCAGCTGGCGGGCCGCGCTCATGCCGGCGGGCAGACCGCCCTCGATCAGCACGATGAATTCGTCGCCGCCCCAGCGGGCCGCCACGGAGGCGGGTTCGAGGGTGGACTGGATGCGCACGGCGATCTGGCGCAGTAGTTCGTCGCCGGCCAGGTAGCCGTAGTGGTCGTTGATGGACTTGAAGCGATCGATGTCGAGCAGAATCAGACAGCGGGGTGTGGGCTGCCCTTCGTATTCCTGGAACAGCTCCTCGATCGCACGGCGGTTGATCAGTCCGGTCAGGACGTCGCGGCGCGCCTCATCCCGGGCGCGGTTGAGGCCGGCGGAAAGCTCCGTCACCTGCTGTTTGAGCTGGTCGGCCACCGCCTGGCTGTGGCGGTGCGTTTCGTCAGCTAGCCGGGTCAGTTCGGCGGACTGGTGGCGCACCAGGATGCGCAGCATCGCCACATTGTCGGACTCACTTGCCACCTCGAGACGCCCGGCCACACTGCGCATCGCCGCCTCCTGCTGCGAGCCTGCCTCCAGAAAGCCGCTCACGGCGGCATTCAGAGCGTCGAGCACATCGCGCAGGTCGTCGGCCGAGCAAGCGTTCCGGGACAACCGCTCGCCGTAGGCGCGCAACTGCTCCTCAATCGCGCGGCTTGCCGATTCCAGCACGGGCAGACTGTCGGCCGGCGAGAGACCGTGGCGGGTTAGCGCAGCGCGCTGGGACTCGAAATCCACGCCCGGGACTTTGAATTTGGCTGACGCCGGGCGGCAGACGTGGTCCTCGAAATGACCCAGGGTCTCGGCATAAGCGGCGAGCGACCTCCTCAGAAGTGCGTCGATTTGATCCCAGGCCTCGAGACTGGCCTTGAGAGAGACCATTCCGTCCAACACAAGTGCTCCTGACCTCGTATCGGCTGAAATGGGATTCATCTTGAGCGCCGCTGGACAGAAAGCGCGGGAAAGTGCCTGCTAGGCTATACTGAGGCTGAATTGGCGCTCGCGATCGCCGGGTGTCGAAAACTGCCAGTGCGGGAGGAAGATGAGCAAGGAAGATTGCATTGAGATGACCGGGACCGTGGTGGAGAAGTTCCCCAGCGGTCTGTTCAGCGTCCAGCTCGACCAGGAGCGCACGGTGCTGGCCCACCTGGCCGGCAAGTTGCGCCGGAACCGGATCCGGGTCTTGGCCGGAGACCGGGTCACGATCGAGATGTCGCCCTACGATCTCACCAAAGGGCGCATCACCTATCGACACAAGTAGGCGGCCGCCCCTCAGCCGGACCCTCACGCTCCAGCCGCGGAGGCAGCGCCGCCGCGAGCCGCAGCCTGGGCGGCGATGCGTCGCGAGCGTGCCCAGGACGGGCGGACTCGGAGTGCGATGACACGCCTTCGCAATCCTTTTGGCAGGCCGCCTCGGAAGCACTTAGTTTCCAGCCTAATTAATTCATTCTAAAACGATTAATGCAGCCGACAGAGGGCCCTCTCGGAGCCTGTGGCGGGGCCGGCGACCGGGGAGAATGCTTGCGCGCCGCCCTATAATCCAGGCGGAGGTACATCCTGTTGGCCCTGGAACCACTGCCACCCATCCGCCCGCAGCGCGCGGCGCGCGAACTGACGCTCGCGCCGGACCTGTCGAGCGCCTTGAAGAAAGCCGTCCTCGGCCAGGAGGAGGCGCTGGAGACGATTGTGCCCTACGTGCAGTTGTTCGAGGCGGGACTCGCTCCGGAGGGCCGCCCGGGCGGGGTCTTCCTCCTGCTGGGCCCCACCGGGACGGGCAAGACGCGCACCGTGGAGGCCCTGGCCAGGACGCTGCACGGCAGCGAACGGCAGGTGCTGCGCATCGACTGCGGCGAGTTTCAGATGGAGCACGAGGTGGCCAAGCTGATCGGCGCGCCGCCCGGCTACCTGGGCCATCGCGAGACGCACCCCATGTTGTCGCAGCAGAAGTTGAACGCCGTCACCAGCGAGCGTTCCCCGCTGAGCCTTGTACTGTTCGATGAAATTGAAAAGGCGGCGGCCTCCTTCGCGCGCATTCTGTTGGGCGTGCTGGACCGGGCCCGGCTGAAGCTCGGCGACAACACCGAGGTGAACTTCGAGAACAGCCTGATCTTCCTCACTTCGAACCTCGGCGCGCGCGGCATGATGGACGAGTTGGCGGGCGGCTTCGGCTTTCCGGCGGATGGCAGGAAGCCGCCCAAAGAGCGGCAGACGAAGCTGAGCCGGATCGCGATGAACGAGGTCCGCCGCCGGTTTTCGCCGGAGTTCGTCAACCGGATCGACGAAATCGTCACCTACCGGCCGCTGAGCCACGAAGCCCTGGAAGGGATCCTGGATCTGCAACTGGCCCTGATCCGCGCTCACATCCGGTCGCGGCTCGGGCCGGCGAGCTTCGAGCTCGAGCTCTCGAATCGCGCCCGGAAATCCCTGCTGTCGGAAGGAACAAGCCTGGAGTACGGCGCGCGCGAATTGAAACGCGTCATCCACCGCCGCCTGATGCAGCCGCTGGCGAGGCTGATCATCGGCAACGAGATTCCCGCGGGCGGGCTGGTGCGCGTGGATCTGGACGCGCGGCGCTCGACGCTCGAGTTCACCGCGCTGCGCAAGGCAGCTTGATCTGCTACCGGATCAGCGCCGCGAGCCGGACAGGCGGGCTAGGTCGATGAACTCGTTCAGCGCCACGATGAAGTTGAGGAAGCCCAGCCCGCTCAGCGCGCCGCGGAACTGGGGGCTGAGCAGGAACGGCCGCCACTCCGGCCGCAGAAACAGCAAAAAGTTGTGCTCGTAGAGATCGAGCCACGGTGCGAGCACCAGCAACACGCCCAGTTCGATGCAGAACAGCGCGAATACAACGGGGCCCGCGTAGTGATACCAGCGCAGGGGCGGCGGCGCCTGCGCGTCTTCCCGCGGCTGCGCCGGCTCGGGCGGGGGCGTTCCGTTGCCATTCATGAGACCGCCTGCGGCAGCGCCTGCAAGGCCTGCGCCACGGGCGCGTATGAGCGACGGTGCTCGGCCGCGGGCCCGAGCCGCAGCAGCGCCTCCCGGTGCTCAGCCGTCGGATATCCTTTGTGACGCGCGAGTCCGTAACCCGGGCACTTGCGATCCCACTCCTCGAGGCAGGCGTCGCGGCTGGTCTTGGCCAGGATCGACGCCGCGGCGATCGAACGCACCTTCGCGTCGCCCTTGACGATGCCGCGCTGCGGACCGGCCCAGTCAATGACGAGGGCGTCGATCAGCAGGTAATCGGGCGCGGGATGCAGGGCCTCGACGGCGCGCTTCATGGCCAGCCGGGAAGCCTGGTAGATGTTGATACGGTCGATCTCGGCGGCGTCGGCGACGCCGATGGCCCAGCTCACGGCGGTCGCTTGAATCTCAGCCGCCAGTTCGGCGCGGCGCGCCGGCGCCAGCACCTTCGAGTCCGCCAGACCGCGCACTGGACGCCGCGGATCGAGAATCACCGCGGCCGCGTAGACC
>JBEKHU010000141.1:0-7161 GCA_050012115.1 Bryobacteraceae bacterium
GGCCACTTGGCGCGCGGCGGCGTCGCGGACGAAGGCGATGTCTTCGAAATTGAGGTGGATGTCGTCGAACAGGTAGGCGACGAAGCGGGTGGCGATGACGGGCTCGGGGCGGGCGGGCGCCGCGGGCGCCGCGGCAGCCTCGACGTCGGGGGTTTCCTTCTGCACGACGACTGGCGCGTCGGACTTCTCAATAGAGAACTTGGTGATGAGCTGTGGCTTGCCGTTGTCGGTCAACTGGAAGTCGTCTTTTGTCAGATTGCCGATGGCGCGGCCCTTGTCGTCGCGCACTACCACCGAGACGGGCACGAGGTTGACGCGCGAGGTGAAGGTCGGGACGGCGTCCTTGGTGGAGACCTCGGGGGTGGGCTGCGTGGTGACGGCCGCTTCCGGGGCGGGTTTGGCGGCGGCCGGCGGCGGGGCAGGCGGCTGCTGACGGGCGTCGACAGAGATGGAGAGACCGAGGAGCACGGCCAGGGCGGACAGGCGGAGCAGAGGCAGCGCGGCCGAGTTTGGGCGGGGCGGATTCATGGCGGGCCTGGCCATCAGATGCGGCGGCGTCCTTCCAGTCCGCGGCAGTTTTGACAGAGGACGGCCGGCCGCGCGGTATGGATCGATTCTACTCCCGCCGGCGGCCGGTGACGACGGGGCGGCGGGCGCCGGGCGGAGGGGCGGGGCGGCCGAGGCGGGTCAGGGGATTTCGACGACGCCATTTTCGGAGGCCATCAAATGGCTTTCTCCGTCTCGCACCACCAGCCGGACGACGTAGCTGCCGGGCTTGACGTCGAAGCTGGTGCGGATGGTCAGCCCCGAACTGGAGGGTTTGCCGTAATCGGCCAGGGTCTCGTCCTTCAGGTTTAGCTCGACGTCCTTCTGGGTCCCGGAAATGTAGTTTCCTCCAGTGTCGAAGAGGGCCGAGACGACGATCAGTTTGTCGACGTTGCGGCCTTCGGCCTTTTTGAATTGCAGGCCCTTGAGATCCAGGCGGGCAAGGACGGAGAGGCGGGCGGTGTCGTCGCTGGGCTTGAAGAACTGGGTATGCAGTTCGACCGGGATGTCCTTGACGACGTCGCGGGTAAAGACGGCGTCCTCGAGATCCTGGCGGGCCTGTTCGAGGGGGCTGGTTTCGCGGCGCGGGGCGAAGTAGCCCTTGCGGGCCTGCAGGGTGAGGCCCCGGGGGTTGCGCAGGACGACCTTGATGTTGTGGTACTTGCCGTCGGACTTGAGGTTGTCGGGCGAGTAGGAAAGAACGTACATGTACTCGGGTGCCGCGGCCAGGCGCTGGAAGCTGGCGTTGAGATCGTTGTTGTCGTGGATCCAGATTCCGCCAGTACCCTCCGCCACTTCTCCCAACACCTCGGATTGGGCGGTGGCTTCCATCTGCAGGTAAAGGTTCATGGAGGTAATCACCTGCGGTCCGCCCACGGGGGAGGGAAGGCTGGCATCATAACCCGGTGGGGCCCAGACGCCGCGCACGTCCAGGGAGTTGACGATGACCTTGGCGGTGATCGCCTTGCTGATGATGTCGGTGATGTCGGAGTGCCCGTACAGTGTCGTGAAGAAGCCGGGCGAGGCCAGGATGATGCTGCGCTGGCCAGGCATGGCCGAAAGGCGGCGGACCCCTTCCTTCAGTACGCGCGTCGCCATCTGGGTCTCCTGCTCCCCCTCAGAGAGGGCCTGTTGAGCCAGCCCCATTACTTCCATCCCGGTGACAAACCGGTTGCCGCTACAGGCGGCGTATTGCGCCACGGCGACGGCGAGGGCCTGCTGGTCGTCCTGGTCCACGATGCGGTAGGCCATGTAGAAGCTGATGTCGGGGCACTTGGCAGCGCCGCCTGTAAGCGGATTGGGGCGCAAGCGGGCAATGGCCTCCTGGAGCTTAGCCCGATCGTCCGTGAACTCGAGCGTATTCCGGCCCGAGGTGGTGTAGATCGCCACTCGGTCGGTGGGCTGGAGCGCAGTGGCTACGTGGCGGGCGGCGGCATCGCGGATGTACACCAGGTCGCCGAACTTCAGATGGACGTCGTCGAAGAGGTAGGCGACGAAGCTGGAAGCTAGGACCGGCTCGGGGCGAGCGGGCGTGGCGGGCACCTCGAAGCCGGGCGTCTCTTTCTGCACAACGATGGGCGCGTTCGACCGCTCAACGGCGAAGCGCGAGATGAACTGCGGCTTCCCGTTGTCGGTGAGGCGGAAGTCTTCCTTGGTCAGGTTGCCCACGGCGCGACCCTTGCCGTCGCGTACGACCACGGAAAGGGGCACGAGATTCACCCGACTGGTGAAAGTCGGGGTGGCGTCCCTGGTAACCACCTCGGCGGCAGGCTGCGATTGCGCTGTGGGCTCCTGCAGCAGGATCGACTGTTGGGCCTCGGCGCTGCCTCCCCCGCGCAGGCAGAGGGCGAGAGAGCAGACGGCAAGGAGTGTCCAGCGCATAGACGAAGGTCTTCTGCATGCCGGCCCGGGCGCGTTCATAACGAACCTCCTCTCCCCACGGATTCGGCGCCAATCCAAGCTGCCGAGGCCGAAGCCGGGAGCGGAACAACCCGCGCTGTTCCTAATCGATACTACGCCCGCGGGGCACCTTCGGTTCGTAGCCCTTTAGGACTATCACATCCGTTTTTCCGAGATGAGCTCGAGGCACGAGCCGGACGGCCGGGGTCCAGGCGGGGAATCCAAACGCGGCTTAGCGCGCTGCCGGGGCGGCGGGTGGCGGGTAGAGCCCGCCGGCGCGGAGGATCGCTTGGCCGGCGGGAGCGAGCAGGAAACGGAGGAAGGCGCGGGCCCGGGCTTCCCGTGCCGTCCCTTTGACGACTCCGCCGGACTGGCGGATGGGCGGGTGGCTGGTGTCGGGCAGGAGCTTGGCGCCGGGCCTGCCGCTGAGGAGCGTCCAGGCGGTGATGACGGCATCCGCGTTGCCGGTGGCGGCGTACTCAAAGGCCTGGCGGACGTTTTCGGCGAAAACGGCCTTGGGCTGGAGCTTCGGCCAGAGGCCCAGACGCTGGAGCAGGGCGACTGCGGCGGCGCCATAGGGGGCGTGTTGCGGGTTGGGGATGGCGATCAGGCGGATGTTTCCGCCGGTCAAGGCCCGCAGGTCCGGAACCGGCGCCCGGGAGGACCACAGGCCGAGGCGGCCGGTGGCGTAGCAGGCCAGAGTGTCGTTGAGCAATCTGCCGGAGGCCGCCAACTGCTGGACAAACTGCTCATTCGCCGAGAGATAGACGTCGTAGAGGGCGCCGTTCTCAATCTGCCGGGCGAGCATTCCGCTGGAGCCAAAGATGAAGCGGACGGGGCCCCCGCCGGCAGAGGCAAAGCCTTGTGTGAGTTGAACTTCGAGGGGCGCGAGATCGGCCGCGGCAGCGACTAGAATGGGTTCGGAGGAGGACTCCGCGGCGGCGACGGGGAGGCCGGCGAAGAGGAAAAGGAGGGCGAAGTTGAGACCAGAACACAGAATCATGGTTGACAGTAACTCACTCAGGTTACATACTATGAACAGGCGCAGTGGCGCGACGGGCCGCAGCGGGCCTGCTGGCGCTGCGGGCGGCGACAGTTCCAGTTTCAGCGACTTCCTCCGACGAACCAAGGATAAAGCAACATGAACAAGATTATCGGTATCGACCTCGGGACCACGAACTCAGTGGTCGCGGTCATAGAGGGTGGGCAGCCCGTAGTCATTCCAAATCAGGAGGGCGGCCGGACAACGCCCTCGGTGGTCGGCTTCACCAAGACCGGTGACCGTCTGGTGGGCCAGGTGGCGAAGCGCCAGGCGGTGACGAATCCGGAGAACACAATCTATTCGATCAAACGCTTCATGGGGCGGAGGTTTGACGAAGTCGCCGAGGAGATGAAGCTGGTGCCGTACCACATCGTGCGCGGCGAGGGCGGCGATGCGCGCGTGGACGCGCAGAGCAAGAAGTATTCTCCGCCCGAGATCTCGGCGATGATTCTGACCAAGCTGAAGGAAGCGGCCGAGGCCTACCTGGGGGAGAAAGTGACCCGGGCGGTGATCACGGTGCCGGCGTACTTTAACGACGCTCAGCGCCAGGCGACGAAGGACGCCGGCCAGGTGGCGGGCCTGGAGGTGATGCGCATCATCAACGAGCCGACGGCGGCGGCGCTGGCCTACGGGCTGGACAAGAAGAAGGAAGAGCGGATCGCGGTCTACGATTTCGGCGGCGGCACGTTCGACATCTCGATTCTGGAGGTGGGCGACGGAGTGGTAGAGGTGAAGTCGACCAACGGGGACACGCACTTGGGCGGCGACAACATCGACCAGCGGCTGGTGGACTGGCTGATCAGCGAGTTCAAGAAGGAAACGGGCGTGGACCTGTCGAAAGACCGGATGGCGCTGCAACGGCTGAGAGAAGCGGCGGAGAAGGCGAAGATCGAGCTGAGCTCGGCGATGGAGACCGAGGTCAACCTGCCGTTCATATATGGCGATCCGCAGACCGGGCCGAAGCACATGATGAAGTCGCTGACCCGGGCGCGCTTCGAGCAGATGGTGGATGACATTCTGCAGCGCTCGGTTGGTCCGTGCAAGCAGGCCTTGACCGACGCTGGGATTACGGCGGCGCAGATCGACGAAGTAGTGCTGGTGGGCGGTTCGACGAGGATCCCGCGGGTGCAGCAGCTGGTGCGGGAGGTCTTCAACAAGGAACCGAATAAGACGGTCAATCCGGACGAAGTGGTGGCCGTGGGCGCGGCGGTGCAAGGCGGCGTGCTGGGCGGCGAGGTGAAGGACGTCCTGCTGCTGGACGTGACGCCGCTGTCGCTGGGCATTGAGACGTTGGGCGGCGTATTCACCAAGCTGATCGAGCGCAACACGACGGTCCCGACGCGCAAGAGCGAGGTGTTTTCGACGGCCAGCGACAGCCAGACGTCGGTCGAGATCAAGGTCTACCAGGGCGAGCGGTCGATGTCGAAGGACAACCGGCTGCTGGGCGTGTTCCAGCTCGTAGGCATTCCGCCGGCGCCGCGCGGCATTCCGCAGATTGAAGTGACGTTCGACATCGACGCCAACGGCATCCTGCACGTGTCGGCGAAGGATCGTGGCACGGGCAACGAGCAGAAGATCACAATCACGTCCTCCTCGGGCCTGAGTAAGGACGAGGTGGAGAAACTAGCGCGCGACGCCGAGGCGCACAAGGCCGAGGACGAGCGCCACAGAGAGGAGATCGACGCGCGCAACCAGCTCGATTCCATGGTCTACAGCGCCGAGAAGATGCTCAAGGAGCATCACGACAAGATCTCCGAAGCCGAGTCCAAGGGGGTCCAGGACGCCGTGGCCGAGGCCAAGAAGGCGATGGGGTCGGGCAGCGTCGAATCGATGCGCGCCGCGCAGGAGAAGCTGACCAAGGCCAGCCACAAGCTGGCCGAGGCGATGTACCGGGCGGCGGGCGCGCAGGCTACGCCGGGCGATGGATCCGCGGCGGGCGGCGCGACGGACGCGGGCGCGGCGAAGGACAACGTCGTGGACGCCGAATTCGTCGACGTGGACGACAAGAAGAAGTAAGCGCGCGCCGGAGAGCGGCCGCAAGGCCGCTTCCCGACGGCGGCGTGGGGGATTGAGCTGATTGCGAGCTGAACCGAGGGCTGCGCGGAAGCGCCCGATCGCTGAGGGTTGCGGCCCGGCCGGCAGCGTATTGAAAGGGATTAGATCATGGCCGGGGGCCGCGACTACTATCAAACGCTCGGCATCAAGCGCGAGGCTTCGGCGGAGGAGATACGCAAGGCCTACCGCAAGCTCGCGCGCAAGCACCACCCCGACCTGAACCCCGGCGACAAGATCGCCGAGGAGCGGTTCAAGCAGGTTCAGGAAGCGTACGACGTCCTGAGCGAGCCGAAGAAGAAGAAGATGTACGACCAGTTCGGCTTCTATTCGGAGTCGGGCTTCCCGGCGGGCGCGGCGCAGGATGCCGGGGCGGGCGGTTTCAATTTCGGCGGTTTTGATTTCTCCGAAGCCTTTCCCGGGGCGGGGACGGGCTCCGGGGGCGGGCGGGCTCAGGGCGCCCGAGGCGACTTCTCCGACCTCTTCAGCCAGTTCTTCGGACGTCAGAGAGCCGAAGCGCAGGCGCATCGCGCGCCGCAGCCGGGCAGCGACCTGGAGTACGCGCTGAAGGTGGACTTCTGGCAGGCGATCCGCGGGACGCAGGTGCGGCTGAACGTGAGCCGGCTGGAGCCCTGCGGCCAGTGCGGCGGGACGGGCTCAGCCAATCGCGGCTCGGCGGTCTGCCCGGAATGCAACGGCACGGGCAATGTCACGCAGTTGGCCGGCGCGATGCGGTTCTCGCTGAGCTGCCCGCGTTGCGGCGGCACGGGACGGCTGAAGAACGCCTGTCCGGCGTGCCGCGGCGAAGGACGCATGGCGCAGAACGAGAACGTCGAAGTGCGCATCCCGGCGGGCGTCGCCACGGGCGACCGATTGAGGGTGGCGGGCAAAGGGAGCGCGGGCACGCAAGGCGCGCCGGCCGGCGACCTCTACATCACGATCAACGTGGAGGAGCACCCGGTGTTCCGGCGCGAGAGCGACGACATTTCCATCAAGGTGCCGGTGACGGTGACCGAAGCAGGCCTGGGCGCGGCGATCGAAGTGCCGACGGTGGACGGGCGCGCATTGCTGAAGATCCCGCGCGGCTCGCAGAACGGCCAGCGGCTGCGGATGCGGGAAAAGGGAGTCGACAATTCGCGCCGGCACACACGCGGCGACCAGATTGTCGAGCTGGAGATCCAGGCGCCGGATGTGCGCGACGAGCGGATCAGGGAGCTGCTGAAGAAGCTGGCCGAGCTGGACCAGGCCAATCCGCGCAGCGAGCTTTGGTCGAGGGTGTAGGAATCAAGGTGGAACAACGTGCCTAGAACGCGCGCCAAAGCGGCCTACATGATCTCGGCGGTGGCCGAGAAGTACGAAATCCATCCCCAGACTTTGCGGCTCTATGAGCGCGAGGGGCTATTGAAGCCATCGCGCAGCGACGGCAACACGCGGCTATACACGGACGAGGACCTCGAGCGGCTTGAGGTGATTCTTCAACTGACGCGCGAACTCGGCGTGAACCTCGCTGGGGTGGAGATCATTCTCAACATGCGCGAGAAGATGGCGGCGATGCAGGCGCAGATCGAGCAGTTCGTCGCCGGCCTGAACCAGGAACTGGCGAAGGGTCTGCGACCGGACGA
>JBEKHU010000142.1:0-7147 GCA_050012115.1 Bryobacteraceae bacterium
CGACCAGAGCGTTGTCCCGCCAGTAGAGCAGGTAACCTGGGTCGGCGTAAAAAGCATTCGTGCTCGCGTTCACGATCGGCCGCTTTTCATCGGAGTCCAGCGAGCCGACAAAAATCATGTTCTTGTCGAGCCGTCCCGAGAAGTTGCAGGCGAGATAGAGAAAGTGCCGGCCGTCGGGCAGGAATACAGGCCAGCGGTGGCTCATCTGGTACTGAGGAAAATCTGGCTTTGTCACCGCCACCGGCGTTCCACCGGAAGAGGACACGCGGTACAACCCGTTCCACGCATCAGGCGTGAACAGGATCACGCCGTCCCGGCTCCAGGCGCCTCCCCGGCCAAAAGGCGCGTCGGCCAAAACTTGCGCCGATCTTCCGGAGGCAACATTGGTCGTCTTCAGCTTGCCGTCGGCGAAGAATCCAATGGAGCGTCCATCAGGCGACCAAAAGGGATGGGAGGCGCCTTCCGTCCCCAGCAGCACGGATGCGCCCCGACCGCCCACCTGGTGGATCCAGATCATATTCTTGTTTGCCTGATCCGAATAGGCAACCAGCGCCAGCACCCGTCCGTCCGGCGAGAGAGCAACATACGCCGCCGGAAATGGCACGGAGCTGTTGAAGTACATCGCCGATGGTGTCTCGCGGCCGCGAAGCCACCACGCGGAGGCGCCACCGAGCAAGAGCAGAAACAGTAGTACCGCAACCACCCAGCCCGCCCGATCCCAGGTTTTGCGAGCAGTAAGAGAGGCGCCGGGCAAATGGGAGAACGATGCGTTCTCCTGGATCCACTTGAGCTGGAGCTTGACGTCGTGGATGGTTTGCAGGCGTTCATCCGGATCTTTCGTCAGACAGCTTTTCACCGTGGCTTCGAGCGGAGCCGGCGACAACGGCTGGACGGTTGATATCGAGGGCGGGTCGGCCGTGAGGATGGAGGCAATCGTCGAGGCCGTCGTCTTGCCTTCAAATGCGCGCCGGCCCGTCACCATTTCGTACAGCACCGCGCCCAGAGCAAAAACATCGCTGCGGGCGTCGACTTCCCTGCCTTCCACCTGCTCGGGCGACATGTAATGGAGCGTGCCCACCACCATGCCTTCCGCTGTCAGCGGATGCTGGGACACGGCGACGGTCTGAGTTAACCCGGAACTGGGCGGACTGACGCGGATGATCGGTTTCGCCAGGCCGAAGTCCATCAGCTTGGCGCCACTCTTCGTCAGCATGACGTTGCCGGGCTTCAGGTCGCGATGGACAACTCCGCTTTTGTGCGCCGTTTCGAGTCCCTCGCAGATTTCGATTCCGTATTTCAAAACCTGTTCGAGGGGCAAAGGGCCTTTGCGCAGACGATCGGCCAGCGTCTCGCCTTCCAGGTATTCCATCACGAGATAGTCGATTCCGTCCTGCTGGCCGACGTCGTAGAGATGGCAAATATTGGGATGACTTAAACCGGAAACAGCGCGGGCCTCACGATCGAAGCGTTCCTTGGCCTCGGGTTGTTGAGACAGGTGTTCGGGCAGGACCTTGATGGCAACAATGCGGGCGAGACGAAAATCGCGCGCCCGATAAACCTCGCCCATGCCGCCAGCGCCCAGCGGCGCGAGGATCTCGTAAGGCCCGAGTTTTGTGCCCGCAGAGAGCGGCATAGGAGCGATTCAGACTAGTTTAGTCGATCAGGAGGCGGGTAGCTCCTATATTACAGCTCATCCGGAAGTTGGCGTGGACGCCTCGGCTCAGCGGCCTGCCGCGGGGGCGCGAACGCGTGCGTTCTGCAGCTGCGGATCGAGCGCGCGCCGCGAGGCACGATGGCCCAATTTGGGCCAAAATTGTCTGTATCTTGTTGATTCTTAGTTCAAGAAACGGCCCGGCTCGGGCCGTTTCGCCTTTTGGCGCGAGCATCGTCCGGCCAAGAAAAGGGGGCGCTTCCAGACCTCCTCCGACTCCGCGCCCCGGCTCTGGTGCGCCAGAGTCTCTTCCCGATGGACCCGCATCGGCTGCGGCGCCAACGCGCGCATTTGCCGACGACGACGCTGCCCTGCGGGCGCGCGGGAGGCCGTCAGGGAGATGCCCGCCGTTTGAACTGGAGTCCGTGGAGGTAAGCGGAAAGGTCCGCCATCTCGGAACCTTCGAAGTGCGGCCAGGCGATCTTCTGGCGCTGCATTCGGTTCATCATTTCCGGCCCGTGTTTCCACAGGGCAGCCACCAGTCCATAGGAGGTCATGCGGCCCGCCATCATGGCCCTGGCCGGCGCGCCAGTGGAGGGATTGTCATGGCACACGCTGCAGCGCTTTCTTTCAAAGACCCGCCGGCCCTGGCCGGGATCGCCGCGTTCCTCGAAGAACTGCGTCGCGACGAGGTAACCGACCAGGCGGCGCATCTCCTCCAGGCTGAGCTGAGGCGGGTATTGTCCAGTGCGGAAGGGGTGGTTCCACATGGCGGCGGCGAAATCGGCGAGGCCGTAGCGGGTGGGGTGAGATTCGAGCGCCAGCGCTCCACGGTGGCATCCGGCACAGCCCTTCGACACAAGCAGTGTCTGGCCGGTCTCCGGCGAAGCCGGCGCGAATCCGGGCGTTTGGACTTCGTGCCGCGAGTTGCGCAGCCAGGCGAGGAGATCGGTCAGTTCCTGCGCGGAGAGCAGTGGATAGGGGACTTTCGACCGGTCGAGCGCGCCCGCCATGTCGCGGGAATGGTTCCACATCCGTTGGGCGAGGGCGATTGGGTCCCCGGGTGATTCCCACCCGGCGACCGGCCTGATGCCCGCGCGGACGGGAGAGTCGATGCCGTGACATTGGCTGCAGCGCTTGACCAGGAAGATCTGTCGTCCACGCTTGCCGTCGCCGGGCGTTTCGAAATAGCCTGCCGCATAGAAAAAAACGAACAAGTCGGCGGCCTGCTGCTCATCCAGGGCGGGCCTTACCACGCCTTGCTTCGCCATTGCGCCCCACATCGCCGGAGCATGGTTCCACATCAGGGCGGCCATGTCGTAGGGGCTGAAGCCGCGCTCGCGGCCCTGACCAAGATCGGGCGCCCTTCCCCCGCCCACCCCGTTCACGCGGTGGCAGACGATGCAGTTGAGGCTCTGGAACAAGGCCTTGCCGCGTTCGGCATCGCCAAGCAGAAGGCTCCTGGTGGCGCACGTCGCGGGGGTGAGTGCGGCGATGACGATGAGCAAACGCGCGCTTCGCACGATCTATTGAAGTTTAGGATACTGCCAACCGGACCGCTGGCACTCTGGACGATCGCGGGGGAAGGGGAGAGAATCCGACCGCCCGGACGGCGCGCGGGCGTTGTCCAGGCCGTCACAAATGTTATCGCCAGTGTTATCGCCGGGCGACGAGCACGACCTCGGTCCGTGGTGTCAGAGAGGCGCGAAGGGCGGTTTCCCGTTCAGCCTGGGTAATGGTCAAAGCGCTTCCCACGCCGCTGCCGGTCGACCAAACGGAGGCAAGGAAGTACGTGTTTCCGTACTTGTTGAACACGAGTCTGGTGGACTCGCCAGGCGCGTTATAGTTGCCGATTGCGTGCGTGAGGATACGCACATGGACGTTGCAGGCATCGCACGCCAGATCTATCCGTCCTGAGTCCGACACCTGGCTCACCTCATAGTGACCGGCGGGCAGGACCGCAGTCCCGGTGCTGAATTCGAACGGTACGTTAAACGTCATGCGCGATTGGCCAAAGGCGGAAAACGCCGCGGCCAGCGCCAGAAAACCCACCATCGCGAAAGCTCTGTTTCTCATTGCACCCTTCCAGAATCTGAATCTGTATGCACAGGTCAATACTAAGAGCAGGGAGATGGCATGTCAAGGGAATTCTTACAAAAAAGTGAAGATTAGAATTGGATCCGATTGTACGTTTTTTCATCGCTGTCATGTCGAATTGAATCAATGTGTTACGGATAATCAAACGCTTCAGATCCAGCACTCCGAATCCTCCCATGCAGAGTCCGCATCGCCAAGCAGAGGGTCCCTCGTCGCGCACGTCGCAGGGGTGAGGGCGGCGATGACGATGAGCGAGCGCGAGGTTCACACAATCCATGGAAGCTGAGGATACTGCCAGGGAGGCCGCAGTCGCTCTGAACGAACGCGGAGGGGAGACGATCCAAAGGGCACTGGCCGACCTGGCGATGGCGGTTGTGGCAGGGGCGGTTTGGCCGATTTCGGCCATAATTGTTCGTAACTTACTGATTCTTCGTTCAAGAACGGCCAGACCTTGGCCATTTTGCTTTTGGGAGCGAGCATCGTCCGGCCGCCGGACGGAGGCCATTTCGGCGATCAGGAGCCAGCGTCAAATCCATTACCGCGGAGTCCGTGGAGCGCGGAAACTGCGGGTGCTGCCGGTGCGGGTCAGGCGCCTGTCCGGGCGTCCGCCGACGCGTCCGTCTTCGCCTGCAGGCGCGAGCCCACCTCGCGCATCAACAGCGTGATCAGACCTTCCAGCGCGCCGGTTCCGCCAGAGCCGCCCATGACGAGCGTGCTGGGCACGAACGGCGTGCTGCTCTTGGAGAGCGCCTCGACGGCGCCGACCAGCGCCGTGGCGGTCGGCCCCAGCGCCTGGACCTGTTTCTGGTAGGCTTCCGCGCGCGCCAGGCCTACGCTGCGGACCTGCGCTCCCTGGGCCGTGCCGGTCTGTTCGATGTAGGTCGCTTCGCCCTGGGCCTCCAGCTTGCGGGCGGCAGTGCGGTTGGTCTGGATGTCCACGCCCACCTGGGATTTCGCCAGGTCGGCCTGCATGTCCGCCGTGCCCTTGGCCTTCTCGGTCTGGGTCCGCTGGTCCTGCGCGGCCTTCTGCATCTTGTAGGTTTCGACCTGCTGGTTAGCGATTTCGCGCTGTGTCAGGACCTGCACCAGCAGATCCGGCAGCACCACCGCCTGGATGTAGACGCCGCGCGTCTCGACACGGTACTTGGCCAGCTCGTCCTTGACGTACTCGAAGGCGCCCTGCTGGACAGTTTCGCGGCTGGCGATGAATTTCACCGCCGGCATGCTTTGCAGCTTGTTGCGGAAATGGTTGCCCACGGCCGCCTGCAGCACCTCGTTCACCAGGTTGGCCACGCTGCCGACCATGGAAATCACATACGGCGCCAGCGTATCGGGAATGTGGATCTGCACCTGCAAGTCGATGGCGAAAGTGAAGCCCTCGCTGCTCTTGGCTTCGATCTGCTTGAGCTGCGCATCGAGGTTGTGGGCCTGCGAAACGACATCCGCCCAGTTGAGCGTGATGATGAAGGTCGGCACGATCACCGCCTGGTAGCAGCGCGGATTGATGGGATACTTCCCGGTTCT
The DNA here is from genome assembly GCA_050012115.1 of Bryobacteraceae bacterium. Taxonomy (GTDB): domain Bacteria; phylum Acidobacteriota; class Terriglobia; order Bryobacterales; family Bryobacteraceae; genus CAIVVT01. Next base: position 5,273 of record JBEKHU010000142.1, read on the forward strand.
GAGCGGTTCCTGCCAGATGCCCCGGTGGCCGGGCCGCACCAGGCTCCCGAATTTGAAATCGGAGCCGGAGGTGTCCTGCGTCGGCAGGCCCACATAAGCCTTGACGACGGCGACCTGACCCTGCTCGATGACCAGCATGGCAACCTCTTCCACGCGCACCAGGAAGGGGTTGAGGTTGTAAGCGCCGTACAGCAGAGGGTCGTGCTGCAGGCCGATCTTCCCGCCCAATTCCAGGAACTTCTGGAAATCCTGGTAGGCGTTGTGGCGGTCGTTCTGACTGCCCAGGATGGTCTCGATGAGCCGGGCGTCCGCGGCGACGTCGGTGCTGGCGGCAGCCTCCAGACTGGCCACATCCGAGAAGCCGCCGAGCCGGCTGGCGATGTCGCCCGAGGGGAGCGGCTGGCCCTCGAGCGTGGTGACGATGCCGACCACGTCGGCAACCTTCCCGCCTTCGTTGGGACGCGGTGAAATACGGGTGACTTCGAGCTGCTTCTCTTCCAGGCCGAAAGCCTGGTAGGTCAGTTGGCCCTTGCTCTGAGCGAGCACGTTCAGATCGGAAGAAATGGGGACGCCGAACACCCTGGGCTTGGTGAGCACCAGGAACGCCACGGGGTGGATCGGCGCCAGCGTGCCGGGAGAGAGCACGGGCCGCTGCACGCCTTTCTGACCGCCTTTTTCAATGAATGTCTTGAGGTCGGTGAAGGTGCCGAATTCGGTCTTGTACACCGCCGACTTCGCGCCGATGGGCAGCGCCTCGCCGACTTGCGCGATCACCACGCCGATCTGGCCCGCCGGCACCTGGACCCACGGATGTTTGGTAACGGCGTAAACCAGGCACAGCTTGAAGCGCAGACCCGGCATGAGCAGCTCCGACTGGTATCCGGCCTCGCCGCGAAACGCCAGCGGGTTATCGCCCGGCAGTTTGGCGCCGAATCGTTTGCGCACCAGTCCAAGCTGCGTGGGCCCGATGCTGTAGATCGACTTGAGGAGGATGATGAGAATCGCCAGAGCCAGGGCGATGAGGATGAGCGTTGTGAAGTCGAATGACATATGGAGCATCCCTTCCGGCCCAATTCTACTCCGTGGCGCGCACCGCGGCTGCAAGCGTCGATGGCCAGCCACAATGGCACGTCAACCACGGGCTGTCAGGCTGTGCTAACGTTCGGCTCAGCAGGCTCCATCATGCGTAAAATGATCCCCGCCACACTCGGTTACGCCGTGCTCTGGGCCGCCGCGGCCTGGGGACAGGTCGAGCCTCCGGCCTGCGAGCCGGTGAACCCGAATAGCACGCCCGAGGCGCGCGCCCTGCTGAAGAAGATCTGCGGCATCTCCAGCAAGTACACGCTTTCCGGGCAGCACAATTTCCCCAACCACCGTTCTCAGCACAGTGACCGGCTGGCGGCCAACATCGGCAAGTATCCCTCCATCTGGGGCTCCGACTTCGGCTTCACCGATGGTGAGGATAAGGACTCCATCCTGCACCGCGACCTGATGATCGAGGAGGCCAAGAAGCAATACGCCGCGGGCTCCATCATTACGTTGATGTGGCACGTGGCCCGGCCCACCGACGATGAACCGGTCAAGGCCGGCGCCGGCTGGCGCGGCAGCGTGCAGGCCAAGCTGACCGACGAGCAATGGCAGGATCTCATCACGCCAGACACGCCGCTGCACAAGCGATGGGAGCGTTACGTCGACACTGCCGCCGGGTATCTGAAACAGCTCCAGGACGCAAAGATCCCGGTTCTGTGGCGGCCCTATCACGAGAACAACGGCAACTGGTTCTGGTGGGGCGGCCGCCCGGGCGAGGCCGGCTTCGCGGCGCTGTACCGCATGACCTACGCCCGCATGGTTTACGTCCACCACCTGGACAATCTC